>JAZPZR010000138.1:0-21864 GCA_045544795.1 Eubacteriales bacterium | reverse complement strand
AATGTGCTTTTGCCTGCATTTATATATTCCTCCTTGCTCTTACTTTGTTGTTTTAGAGCCTGCATGGCCTCTAAAAGTTCTTGTGGGAGCAAACTCACCGAACTTATGTCCGACCATATCCTCGGTAACATAAACCGGTACGTGTTTTCTTCCGTCGTGGATTGCGATTGTGTGACCTACGAAATCCGGAAAGATTGTTGATGCTCTTGACCAGCTCTTGAGCACGATCTTTTCGCCGGTTTCGTTCATTTTTCTAACTTTTGCTAAAAGCTTGGGATCAACAAAAGGTCCCTTTTTAACGCTTCTACCCATTTAATATGTCCTCCTTCCGGCTTATGCGTCGTTACGACGTTTAACAATGAATTTGTTTGACTTATTCTTCTTAGCACGGGTCTTGTAACCGAGTGTGGGTTTACCCCAGGGAGTAACAGGACCGGGACGGCCGATAGGTGATTTACCCTCACCACCGCCGTGGGGATGGTCGCAGGGGTTCATAACTGAACCGCGGACTGTAGGACGGATGCCCATGTGACGCTTTTTACCGGCTTTACCGATTGAAACGTTTGAATGGTCGCCGTTTGATACAACACCGATCGTTGCAAGACAGTTAAGCTTGATAAGTCTTACTTCGCCTGAGGGAAGTCTTACCTGAGCGTAGCCGTTCTCTTTAGCCATAAGCTGTGCTGAGTTGCCTGCTGAGCGTACGAGCTGTGCGCCCTTACCGGGGTGAAGCTCTACGTTGTAGATAAATGTACCAACGGGGATGCTCTCAAGCGGAAGTGTGTTACCGGGCTTGATATCTGAATCAGCGCCTGATACTACTGTATCGCCGACTGAGATGCCGTCGGGACAGATGATATATGCTTTCTCGCCGTCCTCATACTTGATGAGTGCGATGAATGCTGAACGGAAGGGATCGTACTGAATTGACTCAACCGTAGCGGGAACGCCCATCTTAGCGTTTCTCTTGAAGTCGATTACTCTGTACTTTCTCTTGTTGCCGCCGCCCTGATGACGAACTGTGATTCTGCCGTAGCTGTTACGGCCTGAATTCTTTTTAACGTGTGTGAGCAGCGATTTTTCGGGAGCGTCCTTTGACAAAACACTGTAGTCAACGTTTGTCATCTGACGTCTGCCGGGAGTAGTAGGTTTATATGTTTTAATAGCCATTATTTACTCCTCCTTACATCATACCGTCAAAGAACTCGATCGTCTTTGACTCATTTGTGAGCTTAACGTAAGCTTTCTTTGACTTTGCAGTAAAGCCTGTGTGTACGCCCATTCTTTTTTCTTTACCTGAGCAGTTTACTGTTGTAACCTTCTCAACCTTAACGCCGAAGATCTTTTCAACTGCTTCTTTGATTTCAACCTTGTTAGCATCAACTGCTACCTTGAAGGCATATGTCTTATCCTGAACGCCTGCCATTGATTTCTCTGAAATGATGGGCTTCTGGATTACGTCATAAACTGATTTCATTATGCGTATACCTCCTCGAGTTTCTTAACAGCATCTACGGTAAGAACGAGTGAATCGTACTTGAGGATATCGTAGGTGTTGATTGTGTTTGTAAGTGCAGTCTTTACAGCAGGTACGTTAGCTGCGCTCTTTACAAAGAACTTGTTGAGCTCTGCATTTACGACAAGACCGTTGCAAACCTTAAGTGCTGCAAGCATATTTACAACTGTCTTTGTTTTGTAATCAGCAACGTCGATCTTATCTACAACGATGAGCTTACCTTCAGCAAGCTTTGTTGAAAGAGCAGATTTGATAGCGAGCTGTCTTACCTTTTTATTCATTGCGAAGCGATAGTCACGGGGCTTGGGTGCAAATACGATACCGCCGTGTGTCCACTGCGGGCTTCTTGTTGAACCCTGTCTTGCATGACCTGTTCCCTTCTGTCTCCAAGGCTTAGCGCCGCCGCCTGATACTTCAGCACGGGTAAGTGCGGACTGTGTGCCCTGTCTCTGGTTTGCGAGGTAGTTTACTACTGCCATGTGCATTGCAGGCTTGTTAGCCTCAACAGCAAAGACTGCATCTGAAAGCTCCATGGTCGAAACCTTTTCGCCGTTCATGTTCAATACGTCGATTGTAGCCATTATCTTTTACCTCCCTCTTAACCGTTTTTAACAGTGCTCTTTACAGTTACTACTGAACCCTTGGGTCCGGGGATAGCACCCTTAACTACGAGCAAGTTGTTTTCTGTGTCGATCTTTACGATGTCGAGATTCTGTACAGTTACCTTTACAGCACCCATGTGACCCGGCATCTTTTTACCCTTATAAATTCTTGAAGGGGATGAACAAGCGCCCATTGAACCTGCATGTCTGTGTACAGGACCGCCACCGTGTGACATAGGTGTTCTGTGGCCGTGATAACGCTTGATTGTACCTGCGAAGCCCTTACCTTTTGAGATACCTGTTACGTCAACTGCAGCGATATCAGCAAATGCATCAACTGCAACTGTGTCGCCTACGTTGTAAGCGTCTGTATCCTCAAGTCTGAACTCCTTGAGTACCTTTGCAGGAGCAACGCCTGCTTTGTCGAAGTGTCCCTTCATAGGCTTTGTTACGTGTTTAGCCTTAACATCAGCATAGCCGAGCTGAACTGATGCATAACCGTCTTTCTCTACCGTTTTCTTCTGTACTACTGTACAAGGACCGGCCTGGATGACGGTAACCGGAACGACGTTACCGTTGTCGTCGAAAACCTGAGTCATTCCGATCTTCTTTCCAATGATTCCTTTTTTCACTTTCTTTTCCTCCTGTTAGGTTATTGGTTGAAATGTCTTCAACATGACCCCGACACTTTATGACTTAGAGCTTGATCTCTATGTCAACGCCTGCCGGAAGCTCAAGGTTTGCAAGCGCATCTGCAGTCTTTGCAGTGGGCTTTACAACGTCGATCAAACGCTTATGTGTTCTTCTCTCAAACTGCTCTCTCGAATCTTTGTACTTATGAACAGCACGAAGGATGGTGACTACTTCCTTCTTTGTGGGCAGCGGGATGGGACCCGATACAACAGCGCCTGTTCTTTCAGCAGCATCAATAATCTTGCGAGCTGTCTGGTCAACGAGAATTGCCTCATAACCCTTGATTCTGATTCTGATCTTCTCTGTCTTTGCCATTTGGTTTGCCTCCTTAAAAGATTTTTTAGTTCGGCAGCTTTATCGCAGTAAAGAATTTATACACTCTGCCGTGTGTTCCACGCTGTTTCATAAAAAAATCGGTTAATTTTAACCGAAACTTGAAACAAACACTGTTTGCGGCTTATCGGACACGTCCGACAGTTCCAAGTGCCAGTGTGTACTGACTTTTTACTGCATGCCGCCCGGTTTGAAAACCGAACATACTCCGCGGAAATTCCCTGCAAGTGACAGGACAAATGCTGCCTTTGCAGCCACCTCCCGCATCATCGCACTCAGTCACGCCTAATTAGTATAACATAGTGAAATTAAAAATGCAACACTTTTTTTCGTAAAATTTAATATTTTTTTCAATACACTTTTGTGCATTACGACAAAAATTTTTCTTCCTTATTATATATATAGAAACCGCGTTTGTCAAACGGGATTTGTCGCAGAGGGATATATCGTATCGAAGTGGTTTATCGGTGAGTCAGAGCAAGGCTTCCCCTTGAGGGGAAGCTGTCACCGTAGGTGACTGATGGGGTGTTAATGCCTTGTTTTCCACCTCATCCACCGCTCACGCGGTCCCCCTTCTCCTCGAAGGAGAAGGCTTTTGGGGCGTTCGACATAACTTCAATTTATGCGATATGTCTACCATGGCAGATACATAAAAAATCACCCGACTTTTCGATCGGGTGATTTTGATTTTATTTAATGCTTATTTCATGAAGGTGCTGTGGAATCTGTAAAGGATCTGTGCAGCCTCTTCTCTTGTTGCGGTGTTTGTAGGTCTGAATTCGTTACCGCCTTCAACCTTATAACCGCTTACGATCTCTGCCATCTGGCAGACCTTAACTGCATCCTTTGCATACTTCTGAACAGAAGCCGCATCCTTGAATGCGATCTCTGCAGCCGATGCCTTAACGTCAACCTTCATAACGCTTGCAAACTTAACAAGCATTGTGCAGAGCTGCTGACGCTCGATAGCCTTATCGGGAGCGAAGGTGTTCTCTGAAAGACCGCCAACGATACCGTTGTCGCTTGCCCACTTGATAGCAGCTGTGTAGTACTTGCCCGACTTAACGTCAGCAAACTTGGTCTCGACCTTGTTTGCATCGCCCTTTGTATCAACGCCTGCGATTCTCGCAAGAACTGTGATGAACATACCGCGGGTGATGGTTGTGCCTACACCGAATTTATCATCAGCAACACCTGAAATGAATCCGTGGCTGTAGTTGTAGTCAACAGCGGTCTTGTACCATTTTGCTTTAACGTCGGTAAAGACTGCCGAGCTGTCCTTGATATCTGTTTCGGGTGTCTGACCCTCAGATGCAGTCTGCGCTACGGTTATCTTAACCGCAGGAGCAACCGTGCCGTCCTCGGCAGTTACTACTATGTAAGCGGTAGTGCCGGCGGGAACAACGTTGCCCTCAAGCTTTGCAGTGCAAGCCGCGTCAGAGTATACTGCGTAGGTCGCGAAGGGAGAAACAGTTGCTTTTACAGTAAATGCAGCAGATGAATTTACAACGTAGCCTGCATCGGTCTTGGTTGCGCCCTCGATAGCCGTGATTGCATTTCCGGAGTTGCTTGCAACGTTAAGCTTGAGAGTATACTCTTTTGAGTCAAAGCGGTTTTCAGCAACAACCGAAAGTTTATATTCATCAGCCGAGAAATCAGCAATGGTGATCTTGCCGTTAACCATCGGGTATGCCGATGTGCCTGCCCATACTATCGCGCTTGCATCTTCCGATACCTCTATATCAAACGTAAACTCTGTAGCGCCCTTTTGTACGTCAGCGGTGAATGTGTCACCGTTTCTTACAAGCCTGTCATCAATAGAGATAAGGTCGCATGCTGAATTATAGGGTCTGTTTACCTGAACTGTATAATACTGTCTGTCGTAGCCCTTTGCTATCTCAAGTCTGTATTCGTAAAGCTTGCCTTTTTCAAGACCGCTGACAGTAAACGTCGAGCCGTTCTCTTCGGTAGGACGGATAAGCTCACCTGTAGCAAGGTCGTTCACCTTAAAGGTCGCGCCCTCTGCAGAATGAGGTGTGAAGGTGAAGGTATCGTCGTTATAATCAAGATTTGCAATAACCTTAACGCCGTCTACCGTTGCGCCGGGGTCTGCATCGACACCTGTGAGCGCAAGCACCTCAGGCTGAGGTCTTGAAACTGTAAGTCTGTATACCTCATAATCCGATCTGTCGGGTGAATACCATACAAAGAGATAGTAGTTTTCAAGCTCCTTAAGTACGCAGGTAGAAACGCGTCTTGACTGTGAAAAATCATCATAGTTTGAAAATTCCTTATCAGACTCGTATACCTCATAAGCGCCAAGCTTTGAAGTTGCCTTTGCCATGTCATAGTAGAAGCCGTCCTCAGCCTCAAGCGACATTGTCATTTCCTCTTTATCGATTGCAACTCTGTCCTCTACGGTAAGCTCCTGAATGATCTTTGTGCTGATGGTTCTCGCACCGTCGATATAGCAGAAGTCGTATCTTATGTTACCTTCGGGAAGGATGTCAGACTGCTGTGACTTATAGTCTTTGGAATAGCTCGCATTAACATATGTACCCGTTACGTTGATCCTTGTGCTGTCTGAACCGAATGAGAAGATAAGCGGTGAGTAACCGAGGAAGTTATTGTCGATAAACTCCATGCTGTCAGAAAGGTCAGCGCCTGAAAGTGACGACCAACGCGCAAGGTCGGGAGAACCGCCCTTTGTATTGATAAAGGTATTGTTTTTGTAGCTTATCATCGAATACTCCGACTGATAGATACGGATATTCGAGTTGCCGTTTGCCATATAATGATCACAGAAGATGTTATTGTCAAAAATAAGTTCAGCGCTTTCGCCGTTTTTCACGTCAGGCACCTTGTTGCTGTAAAAGCCTTCAAAGTCAAAGTCGAATACGTCAGTTGTAGTTCCCTTTGAGTTACCTGTTGTGAAGTATGAGTTTTTAACTACGCACTTTGTGTTGGGAAGCGCATCTCTCCACTTCATCCAGAACATCTGACCGCACTTGAAGACCTCACCGCCGCTTGCGTTTTTGTAGTCAACGCAGAAGCCGTCAAACACCATGGTAGGAGTAACGATCTCGTCGATAAAACGGTTGTCACCGCCGCTGTCCATGTTAAGTTTGCCCAGACGGAAGTTTACAAGATAGGTCTCATCGGTATTCTGCGCAGCAGAAGCCGCACTATTCCATGCATTGTAATTCCAGAAGGACATAGCGCACTTTGTAAGCGCACGTCCGTTTGCGCCATTAGGAAGCGTATTAGCCGAAGCATCCGACTGATAAAAATGGATGTTACGGAGCGTAAGCGTTGTTTTGATAGCGCTTACGGGACGGTATGCATCGGAAAATCTGTGAGTGATCTGAATACCGTAGATATCAATGATACCCGAAGCAGACTCCTTGATAACGACGTCCTTTACGTTAGTAATATTGGTTTTCCACTCGGAATTAAGAGTCCACTGCTTTGAGATATCGGTCGGATCCTTTTCATTGGGGTTTGTGTTCCAATGATAACCGAATATCTGAACAGAGCTGGTAACGTTAAGTGTGTCATATGTACCGGGCGCAAGAAGGATCTGCGGAAGCTCACCGTCAGCGTTTACGTCAGCCTGTGACTGAGCAGCCTTGATTTCATCAAACGGGAACGCATTTTCGCCTACGACGAAAACGTAGTTTTCACCGTCCCACATTTCAGTGATCTCCGTTCCTTTTTCTCTGCCCTTCGCCTTCTCGGTGACAAGTACAGCCGAGCTTCTTACAACGGCTGAGCCCTCAGGCACCTCAGGTGCGGTGTATTCTTTGGAAAACACCTTTGTATCTGCAGCAAATGCAGAAAAAGTCACCATGGTTAACGCCATGATAACAACAAGCATTGCCGCAAACAATCTTTTTGCTTTAAACATAAAAACATCTTCCTTTCGGATTTTTTATTATACATAAATATATATAATTGTACTAATTCATTATAGCAAACAGACCATGCAAAATATATAACCTTATGTTGCATAAATTCCACTAAATGAGGATAGAATTTATTTTTTTGAAAAAAGGCGGTTTTTTACCGTCTGAAACACCTCGACGACCTTGAATCTGAACTGAACGGAGGGCGTTTTTTTGTCAGTTGCCATATCAAAACTTCCGCCCTCAAGCACGTCTGACAGCTTATCCCTGTTTGTCTTTGCCGAGCTTGAGCCGATGCAGATATCGGGGAACATAACGCACCAGAAGTTGCGCCCCTTTGCCTCTCCTATCCGCAGATCAAGGGTGTCGTAAACGCCCGCGGGAAGCGACACTCCGTCATAGTGCCTCGTAGGAAAAAAGCGCTTGGTAACGTCAAGAGTTACCCTGTCATCACAGCCGTTTTGCCTTAGTATCTGCTCGGCTTTTTGTGTAATCACCTCTTTATTTTGCAGGGCGGTCTCTATTGCCTCTTCCTTACTTTCCCTACCGCAAAACAGCTCCGAGCAAAGCTCTGCTATTCCGTCGCGTACCTTAAGCTTTAACTGTTGGTCGGCATCCGAATCGGACGCGCCTATCACGTGAAAGCGCAAAAGTCCGTCGCGTATTCCCTTGGCATCACGCTCGGCAGAAATCAGCAACAACGCAAACGCTCCGAAAAACGCGGCAAGCACAACAAACGAGGCTATGTATTTTTTCATATCCATCACTCCTTTGCTATGAAGTATCGACGGATATTACAGTTTCTATTCTCAAATCAAAAAGCCTCAGTCACGGAACTGAGGCTTGCAGATATAGGTGTCATTAAATTGTTTTTTCATTTCATTGTGTGATTTTTTAGCACCGCTGTAATTTTTGAAAACTCCGTACACGGTAGACCCCGACCCGCTCATCATGGAAAAGAGCGCGCCCTGTTCTTTGAATTTACGTTTAATATCGGCAATCACGGGGCAGGCATCACAGCTTGCGCTCTCAAGCGCATTTTCCGCCTTTTCAAACGTGCGCCGAAGGTCGCCCGCCTTTATTCCCGCCATTACGCTGTCGGTGGAATTACCGCCGAAAGCCTCTTTTGTAAGAGGCGAGCCGAAGATAGCCGCGGTCGAAAGCGACACCTTGGGCTTTACAAGAACTATACGGCAATCGGGCATATTGTCAAGCGGTGTGACCTTTTCGCCGATCCCCTCGATAAGCGAAGTACCGCCGTAAAAGAAAAAGGGGATATCGGCGCCGATGCTCTCACATATCCCCGCCTTTTGCGAGGCGGTAAGCGTCACGTCATACAGCTTGCACAGTCCGTCCACCACAGCCGCGCCGTCCGCGCTTCCGCCGCCGAGACCCGCGCCGCAGGGAATATATTTTTTAATATATATCTTTACGGAAGGGGTAATGCCCGTATAGTCAAAAAACGCCTTTGCCGTACGGTATGCAATATTGCGCTCATCCGTCGGGATATACCGCTTGTTACAGCGGAGCGCTATCCCCTCACCCCCGCGAAAGAGCGTGATATAATCGCAAAGCGACACCTCCTGCATAACAGAGCGCAGAAGGTGGTAGCCATCCTCCCGCTTGCCTACAAGGTCAAGCGAAAGATTTATTTTCGCATGTGCTTTTACACTTATCATAAGCTTTCAATAAACTTTTTAAGTCTTGCAAGCGCAAGCTCGATATTTTCGGTAGAATACGCGTACGATATACGCAAAAAGCCCTCACCGCTGTCACCGAACGCACTTCCCGGCACTACCGCAAGCCGCTCTTCGCGAAGAAGTCTTTCACAGAACTCATCACTCGTCATACCGAACTTTGATATATTGGGAAATACGTAAAACGCGCCGAACGGCTCAAAGCATTCAAGCCCCATACCGCGAAGTCCGTTTAAGATCAGCTTGCGTCTTGCATCGTACGTTTCCTTCATCTCTTTAATATCGTCATCACCGTTTTTAAGCGCCTCGATAGCCGCATACTGACTTGTTGTCGGCGAGGACATGATGCCGTACTGATGTATACGTATCATCTTATCTATTATGGGTCGCGGCGCCGCGGCAATACCCAGCCTCCAGCCCGTCATGGAATACGCCTTGGAAAAGCCGTTGACTGTAATGGTACGCTCAAGCATATCGGGAAGTGTGCCGAAGCTTACGTGCTTACCCGAATATGTAAGCTCAGCATATATCTCGTCCGACAGCACCATGATATCGGTCCCCTTAAGCACCCGCGCAATTGCAGACAGCTCTTTTTTTGTCATGATAGCGCCTGTGGGGTTATTGGGGTAAGGAAGCACAAGAAGCTTTGTCTTATCCGTAATCGCCGCCTTGAGTGCAGACGCCGTCAGCTTAAAATCATCCTCCTGCTTTGTCACTATCGGCACGGGCACACCGCCTGCAAGGGTAGCTATCGGTCCGTAGCAGACAAAGGACGGTTCGGGCACAAGCACCTCGTCACCGGGGTTGACAAGCGCGCGGATGGCAAGGTCGATAGCCTCGCTTCCGCCGACCGTTATAAGTATATCGTCACCTGTATAGCCAAGACCGAAGCGGCGCTTGAGATACCGCGCCGACTCGTCGCGAAGCTCACGTATACCTGCGTTTGCGGTATACTTTGTACGTCCGCGCTCAAGCGAGTATATACCCGCCTCGCGCACGTGCCAGGGCGTCTCAAAATCAGGCTCGCCGACAGAGAGCGAAAGCACGTCGTCATACTCCGCCGCGATATCAAAAAACTTTCTGATACCCGACGGCTTTATCGTTTTAACTTTATCTGAAATAATCTTATCGTAATCTATCATAGGTTATAAAGCGCACGCATATCCCCCTCGGGAATATCGTATATGATTCCTTTATCTTTATATTTTTTAAGCACAAAATGTGTCGCAGTCGACTGCACGCCCGCCATCGTCGCGAGCTTTGCCGCAACGAACATGGCTATCTCCTGAAGCGTCTTGCCCTCGATAGAAACGAGGATATCGTAGGTTGCAGACATGAGCGTTACGCTCTTTACCTGCGGGTATTTTGAAATACGGCGCGCGACCTTATCAAAGCCCTCACCGGGAGTGGGGGTTATTTTTATCTCGATCATGGCGGTGATGGTCTGCTCGCGTGTTTTGTCCCAGTCTATCATCGCGGTGTAGCCGAGAATCACCTTTTCATCTTCAAGCCTTTTTATCGCGCTCTCCACCTCTTTTACCGAGGCGCCGAGCTTTGATGCGATAACTTCTTTTGACTCGTAAGCATTCTGCTCAAGCAATTTAAGTAATTTTTTGTCATTCATGACTTATTTCTCCTAGGTTAAAATGTCAAATCCGAATATCTATCTATTATATATTTTACCACATTTTCACCAAGTTGCAATAAAAACTTGATTTTTTAACGGCATATGATAAAATATTAGTAAAAAATCAAGGAGAAATGCTATATGAGGATTGTAATTACAGTTGCAGGTCATGACAGAGTGGGCATTGTTTACGACATAACTTCCGTCTGCCGTGAGATGAACATCAACATTGTCGACATCAATCAGAAGGTGCTCGGCGGTACCTTTTCAATGGTAATGCTGGGTGATATTGAGGATAAGTCGGCTTTTTCGGATATCGTTACCGCTTTTGACAAAAAGGGCGAGGAGCTTGGTCTTGCAGTACACACCATGCGTGAGGATATCTTCAACGCAATGCACAGAATATAGGAGTATGTGACAGATGCCTAATATTAAAGAAATTCTTGAGACCATAGACATGATAGACAACCGTCATCTTGACGTGCGTACTGTCACAATGGGTATATCGCTTTTTGACTGCGTGTCGGACGACGTCAACAGGCTGTGCGATAACATCTATGACAAGATCACACGCAAGGCGGGAAATCTCGTTGCAACGGGTGAGGAGATAGCAAAGGAGTTCGGTATTCCGATAATCAACAAGCGTGTGTCGGTAACACCCGTCTCGCTCGTAGCGCGCGATTTTGACGTGGACGGCATGGTGAAGATAGCAAAAACGCTTGACCGCGCGGCAAAGGAGTGCGGTGTCAACTTTATCGGCGGCTATTCCGCGCTTGTGCACAAGGCTATGGCGGTCGGTGACAGAAATCTTATCGAGTCTATTCCGCAGGCGCTGACAGAGACGGGTAACGTCTGCTCGTCAGTCAACGTTGCCACCACAAAATCGGGTATCAACCTTGACGCCGTAAAGCAGATGGGTGAAATAATCAAAAAGACGGCATATCTTACAAAGGAAAACGATTCTATCGGCTGCGCAAAGCTTGTAGTGTTCGCGAACGTGCCTGAGGATAATCCCTTTATGGCGGGCGCTTTCCACGGTGTCGGTGAGGGCGACTGCGCGATAAACGTCGGTGTTTCGGGTCCCGGTGTTGTAAGCTACGCTATTTCAAAGTGCAAGGACGGTGACATCACCGAAATTGCAGATATAATCAAAAAGACTGCATTCAAGATAACAAGAGTGGGTCAGCTCGTTGCGGCTGAGGCTTCGCGCAGACTTGACGTACCCTTCGGTATCGTCGACCTGTCGCTTGCCCCCACACCCGCTATCGGTGACTCGGTCGCTCATATTCTTGAGGAGATGGGGCTTGAGCGTTGCGGAACACACGGCACCACCGCCTGTCTTGCGCTTTTAAACGATGCGGTCAAAAAGGGCGGTTCAATGGCGTCAAGCCACGTCGGCGGTCTTTCGGGCGCATTTATTCCCGTATCTGAGGATGCGGGCATGATCGATTCGGCGCGTCTTGGCACGCTGACACTTGATAAGCTTGAGGCAATGACTGCGGTATGCTCTGTCGGTCTTGACATGATAGCGATCCCCGGTGACACCCCCGCTTCTACAATTTCAGCAATTATTGCAGACGAGATAAGCATCGGTGTTATAAATAACAAGACTACTGCCGTCCGCGTAATTCCCGCATACGGCAAAACGGTCGGTGATGAGGTTGAGTTCGGCGGTCTTCTCGGCTCGGCACCCGTAATGCCCGTTCACAGCGAAAGCTCAGAGAAATTTATAAGCCGCGGCGGAAGAATACCTGCTCCGCAGAATGCTCTTCGTAACTAAAAAAGGGGATGTAAAAATTCTCCGGAACGCAAAAAGCCAGAAAAAACAAGGGAAAAAGAAACTAATAAAATCCTGTAGAACAACAAAATGAAAGAAAAGTGTTGCATTTATGACTTTTATGCAACACTTTTCTCTTTTTTTATATGCTTTTTGCTACTTCCAAACCTCACCACTCGGCGTACCTTTGTACGCCGTCGGGCAAGCCTACGGCTCGGTTTGAAACTTCCGAAAAATTTTTTCTATCCCCTTTTATTTGTAGGGGAGGCTATCAGCCTCCCGCCGAAAATTACATAAAACACTGCGGGACGATGTGGGCATCGTCCCCTACGCAACGGAACAAAGAGATAATACCAACTTGTAGGGAACGACCTGTGTGTCGTTCCGCCGAAAATTACATAAAACAAGAGGGAGGATATTATCCTCCCCCTACATTATTTCAAAATTTCCTCTATCTTTTCAACGTCACCGACCATACTGAAATCGTACGTCTTACCGTCTGAAAAGGTTATCTGCCCGCCGTCGGTTTTTTCTATCTCAGAGTATCTGTACTCGACGGGGCGCAGGCTTGTAAGGGTCGGATTTATCAGCACGCGGTCACCGTAAAAGCGGGCGCCGTTGTTGGCAATAAGCATTGTAAAGAAAACGCTGAGCGCAACAAGGGTTATAACAAGCCACCTTGCGATCGGCTTTCTTTTTGTAAACAGTATATTGCTGTAGCGCAGTATCAGCCGTCTTTTATCGGGCAGACAGAAATAGGGCAGATACTCACGGCGGGACAGCACGAAAATACAGCTCACCACCGCCGCGGGAAGCAGCACGTAGACCGCATTGTAAAGCTCATACGCCGTGGAGTAAAGCGCGCCGTTTCCGAGCAAAAACGCAATAAGCATATACAGTCCGTAAAAGACCGGCACCTGCACCGTCATTGATATGAGGCATAACACAAACAGCGGCGCAAGCATTGACGATGCCGACTCCGCTTCGATACCGTCCACAAGACAGTCGGGCTCGTCGGGTACTGTAAAGCTTTCGTCATCAAGCTTGTCCCGAAGCTTTTTTTCATACGGCGTCAGATGGTGAAACATGGAATAGCGCTTTTTAGCCTGAATCTTATCACCCGCGATAAGCCGCGCGTAGCCGTATGACGAAAAGCGGGAAACAACAGAATTATAATATATGTCGTACGCCCGCATGAGAAAGCTTTTTCCGCCGTCACCGAGCTCTTCCGCCTGCAAAAACGCATCCCTGCCGAAAAGCTCGTTTATATCCTCTTTCTTTTGCTGTCTGAGACGCTCATAGCGCGCATCATCGGCAAAAAGCGCCGTTACAGCCTCAAGCCTGTTTTGTACCTTGGTACAAAGACAGTCGATAGCGCGCCTTACCTGTTCCTCATCGTAAAGGTAAGAAAATATATACCGCGAAAAATCATTTTCGTCTATCTCGTTCATCACGTCATTGGGTAAAAAGGCAAGCCCGTCATCATCCCCCGTTTTGTAAAACAGACAGGACACCACGCTTTTTGCGCCATTTATCCCGCCGGCGTGGTAAAAGAAGCCTATCTTAAATCCGCTGTACGCAACCTTAAGCTCCACCGTTGCGGGAAGTCCGCGCCTTGTGATAACGCGCGCGTTGTCGCGTATGCCGCCGCTTTTTTGCGCAAAATCGGATATTTCCTTTTGAAATACTTCAAAAAAATTATTGAACGTCTGCTGATTCATTCTGCTCTTCCTGTTTTTTCTCCGCTTTTTTCTGAATTACGGCATAGATACGGCGTGCAATATCTATGAGAATAAAGAACGCCACGGCAGAGGCGAGCGCCTGAACGGAATTAAAAACGACGCTGTCAAGTGACTCTGCCACCGCATTTTCCTTGCCCGCAATAAGACCGATAACCATCTCTGCCGCAAGATAGCCCACAACGGTAACAGCGCCTGCACCACATGCAAGAAGGTCTGATACACTCCTGTCCTTTGAAATGCGTGAGAGCGCACGGCTTACGATAACGGTAAGCGGTTTTATGATGAGCGTGGGAATTATGTATACATAAGATCCGAGCACCGCGTCAGAAAGCGCCGCGCCGACTGCCGCCGCGATACACGCAAGCGGTGTCGGAAGCATAAGCGCCGCTATATAGACCGCGGCATCTCCGATATGGATATACGTCCCCTCGGAAAGAGGAAGGATAGCGCCGCTGAGTGTTAAAACAAACACCGCCGCGGCAAATATAAGTGTCTTTTTCAGGTCGGTTTTATTCATATTACAGCCTCTTATAATTTATTCACGTTGCGTAAGCAACATATCGAAAATTCCAACGGAATTTATATCACAGTATACCACAAAGCAGGCTGTAAATCAACCTTTAATATCCCAAAAGATAGCTGTTGGCGTAATTTCTGAGCGCATCCTCAGGATAATCGAGAAGTTCGGGGAAGCTTTCGTGATATACACCGTTCTGTAAAAGCTTCCATGCCATATCGCGTTTTTCACTCTCGCTGTAGCTTTTGACGATCTTTTCAAGCTCTTCTTTTGAAATGCCCAGAGCCTCGGCAAAGTCATCCCTGTACACGCCCGCCTTGATAAGCGAGAGTATATTTGAAACGGACATCGATCCCGTGCCCGACTTTGATGATGAAGAGGAAGAAGATGCCGACTTGTTTTTCGCCTGCTGTTTTGCGTACTCATCCTGCGCCTTTTTATACTCGTAGTCGCGTGCGTCCGTCTCCTTCTTATACTCAAAATCGCGGTTGTCCGACGATATCTTATGCTCAAGCTCACGCTCCTTAAGTTCACGGTCGAGCGCGTCCTGCTCACGCTGATATGCCGTCTCCTCCGCATTTCTTATCGCATCCGCGCGGGCGTTTATACTTTCAAGCTCCGCCTTTGCTATCTCCTTTTGCGCTTCCGCCTTGTCCTTGATGGCATCTGACTTTATCTTGTTTTTGGCGTCCTCCGTGTCCTCCATAATATCCTGTCTTGCAGTGTTGTACACGTTATTGAGATATGCGACCGTGCTCTCTGTCGCACCGCCCGTAATGCCCGCGCTTTTAAGCTTCTGCCCGATACCCAGAGTGTCCTGCATGTTCTTTATATAAGCATCGCGCAGTCTGTCGTCACCGCTTTTTTGCGCGGCTTCAAGCTGACCCTCGTACTCCTTTTGTGAAATATCGGCAGAGCTTTTCAGCGCATCGGTATAAGCGCTTCCCGCCATTGACGAGGTAAACAGCGCGCTGTCGGTCACCTGAAAGCCGTGCCCGTCCCCGCCTCCGCTGTAGCCGTAGGAATTACGTATTGCCTCGGCACTCTTATGGAGGTCTTTTTTCTTTTCATCATCAGCGCCCTTCCACTGACCGATAATGGTATCAAGCCTTTCAAGGTCGGATGATGAGAGTATACTTTTATCATATATACTTGCCATTTGAATTCTCCTTTATGTTTTTATATATTCCGCCCCGAAGGCAGTTATCTTCATAGGCGAAGCGAGCCTGTCGTTTTCAAGCCTGAACGACACTCCCCTACCCTTTTTGTGAAGCAGGAACGCCGTTTTTACACAGTTTACAGCACGGTTGCCGTAGATAAACGCGCCGTAATCATGCTCTGAATAAGCAAACCTCGAAAAGTATCCGTCATAGTCGATGATCACCCGCGGACGCTCAGTATCAAACACCGCGCTTACGCGGACGTTTGTACTCATATCGCAGTCAAGGCGCACACCCGCTCTTGTGAAAAATTTAAAATCCTTGAAGTCGGACGGATAGAGCGTTTCCGTTTCCCAATAGGCATTTATCGGGTAAAATTCACCCTCCGCCCTCTCGTCACGGTAGTCAGCCCTGCTTTCTCCCGTATTGAACCTGAAGACCTTTGCTCCGTCAGTAAAGAACAGCCTGCCGTCATGCTCCCACATATGCTTTGCGGGTATACCGTCCCACACAAAGCCCTCGTACAAGCGTTCTGTACCCCGCATTTTATACTGTCTGCCGTCCAGAACGTATATATGGGTACCGCCGTATATAAACAGCATATCGCGGAAGACACACATCTTAAGACCTGCAATGTCCTCTTTTAAAAGCAGATGATTTATCCTTGCAGAGCGTACGTCGGCGCAGCGCTCATCAAGAATACCGCTTGCGGTGACGGCGCATACTCCCTCCCGCGTGAGATAGACAGGCTCGTCCATAAATATGCAGGTGTCGGTTATGCCCACAGGCTGCGGTGTTGCGTACACGTCGGTTATCACAAACAGAGCATCCTGCTTTATCGCGCCCTCCTGACCTTCTCTGCCCGTAACGGTGTAGACAAGTCCGTCTGCAACGACTGCGAGCGTGTCACCCCTTCTGTTCATCGCAAAAACGTCCGTTTCGCAGTCTCCCACCTTGATATAGTCGAGGTCTGCAAAATACAGCGGTTTGTCCATATGCGAATAGAATATCTTACCCGGACTTGCGATGCTTCCCGATAAAAACACCCTGTCCGCAAGACCGCCTACACCAAAGGTAGCGGCGCAGTTGCAGGAAGCCATTTCGTCAAACGCCGCGCCGTAGCCGTCATAGGTGTACATGACACGGACGTTATCCTCACCCGCAACTGCAGGAGGCGGGGGCGCCGTTTCAAACTCAACGTAGTTTTCGCCGTATGACTTGTACACCGACTTTGCCCATTCGCCGCTTTCGTTTTTAAGATACACCTCATACGAGCTGCCCTTAAGATGCGTGTAAAACCTTACCGAACTGCCGTCACCCGCATACTGCTCCATTACCTTTTTTGAGAGCATGTTTACGCCCTCGTACGCATGGCCTGAGCCCGAAGGTGTGTTTGCGATATAGATCGTAGGTATATATATGGGCGAAATAGTACCGCCCGTCTCGCCGTTGTACCAATAGTACACAGCGCCCGTGTAGCCGTTTGTTATCATCAGCGCACCGCCGACAAATATCATGTATTCGCCCAACTGAACGCTTTTCATGTTTGTCGCATCAAACGGAAGCTCGTTGTCCTTTGAAAAGGTGTTGCTGACCGAGCGTATATTGCCGTCTGAAAGATAGTAGAATACGTCACCGCCGTACTTGTGAAGTACGTGAACCGAGCCGATATCGTCAGGCTGATCTCTTTGCGGGCAGATGCTGTAGCCTGCACGCTTCTGTATCTTACCGTCACCGCTTTTTATCATGTTTGACATACTGCGCGCATGCGAGATGTCGTCTGAAAGCCCGCCCGACAGCCCGTAAAGACTGTCGGTCGAAAGGTTGCCTTCCCCTGCCCCGTAAGAGCGAAGCTTATGCTTTATATACCGCATATCACACCTCCACCACTCTTACCGCGGGCGGTTTTGACGCGATATTTGACAGAATGAAATTGTAGCTGTCGGTAAAGACGGCGTGTCTTCTCATATCGCTGTCGGCAAGCGCCAGCTGCGCCGCCGCGTAATAGGGCAGCGCAGTCTGCGCCTCGGGGTCTATCTCAAATTCGTCGGTTTCCGACACAATATCGGCAGGGTATGCAAAATATGTAAGCACGGTATCCTCCCCCGCGGTTATGTATCTGCCGTTTCTTACGTAATCGCAGTTTATGCGTTTTATGCGGTAAAACTCCCGCGGAAGCTCGGTTTCAACACCCGCCGTAAGCGACGTGCTTTTTTCTATCGGACAAACGGTCGTCGCTATCTGCCTCTGTGCCATTGAGTAGTACGTATTGAGTATATCGCCGACGTGGTGAAAGCCGTCGTCGCCTATAAGACGCAGTACTGTTTTGTTAGCCTCTGCTACTGTCATTGATATCACCCCCGAAGTCAAATATTACTTGTGCGCCTTGATAACGTAAAGCTCATTCTGACGCACGATCTTACCGCCGTATACGTTAAGACCCTTTACGGCATCTGCAAAGTGGCTTTCGGGACGGTAAGCCTCAGTCTCATCGATAGCGCCGACAAACGCGATAGCGCGCTTGGTACGTACAAGCATGTAATCGTCGGTACCGTCATTGTAAAGATTGTTTGAAAGCTTTACGTTGCAGTTGTCGTACATGCCGACAACTCCCTTTTTGATGAGCTCGTCGTTGTTTGTCTTGATCTCGGTGAGCGCATCGCGGAAAAGCTGATAGAAGAAGGGTGAAACGGTAATGGTCACCTCATCCTCGATGTCAACGTCATGCTCGCGGAGTGAAAGAAGCGCCTCGTCTACCATTGCCTTCGCCTCTTCGGGAGTGGTAACGGCGGTAGACTCGGATGCGTTTTCAGCATCCTTTGCAAGTGATGCGATAAACGAATCGCGTGTTTTTGCCATCTTTGCGGTCGCCTCTTTGATAAGAGTCTCCATAAGACCGTCAACAGACTGCGCGCGGTCGATATCGTCTATCATGAAGTTGAACGCCTTTGCCTGATCAATGTCAAGCTGTACCGACGTACCCTCGATGGTGGTAGGCGCGGGAATACCCTCGCCTGCAACGTAATCAAATATCTCAGGTGCGCTGACGCCGAGTATCTTTACTCTCGCGCCCTGCTTTGCCTCGCCCTCAAACTGCGTCCAGCAGTCCTCTGCAAGACGGCACTTTTTCTCAAGCTCTGTCTGAATGAATTTTGACCATACGGTCGGTTTGAAATTTGAATATGCCATAGTTTTTTATCTCCTTAAAGTTTTTTTAGTGATTGAATTGCTTTTTTGTATACGGCGGGGTCCTCAAGGTCCTTTGCCGTAAGTCTGTCCAGCTCGCGCGAAGTGTAAAACTCACTCTCGCGACCGCCCTCGGTATCAACAGCGCCGATAGCCTGCGGCTTTTCACAGCTGCACTTTACCGCGCGGAATGCGATAAGCGCGTCAATACCGTTTTCGATGAGCTTTATAAACTCCTCGCCGAGCGCGTGAAGGGCGCATACGCTGTTATCCTCCTGCTGTATGCGAAGAAGGTCACGCTCCATTTTTTGTTCTGCAAGCCGTGAAAGACAGATGTCTCTTTCACGGATAGCCATTTCAAGTTCCGTCATAGCTTTTACTTCCTTTCAAGTTTCATAATGAGCACCGCCGCCTCCTGACGCGTAAGCGGGTCTGTCGGTCTGAAGTTACCGTCGCTGTCACCAACGAGGTAGCCTTTTTCCTTTGCCTGATAAACGGCATCCTTTGCCCATTTTGCGATTTTGTCATCGTCCTTGTACATAAATTCACCTCCATACCTTCCGACTTTATTTTCAATGCCGAGAATTACCGACGGGTCAAGCGGTGTTCCGTCCGCGGTGTTGACCTGATAGTGCAGATGCACCCCCGTGGAATTGCCGCTGCTTCCCATAACACCTATCACCTGCCCGCGCTTTACCCTGTCACCCGCGCTTACGTCGGCGCTTGCAAGATGGCAGTAGAGGTGGCGCCTTCCCTCACCGTCACCTATCGACAGGTAAAGTCCCCAGCCGTTTTCATCGACCGCGCGTACACGGACGGTGCCGTCCGTGACAGAGTATATCCTTTTATCCTCGGCATAAAAATCAATGCCCTTGTGTCCGTCCTTCCAGTATTTGCCCGCCTGACCGAAAGCGGCGGTTATTGTATAATCATTCTTTACCGGCAGCATTGTTATCCCCCTTTTTCTCAATATGCTTTATTCCGTCCGTAAGAAGCCGTACTATCCATTCGGGAAACGCATCGGGATTGCATCTGAATATGTTTTCGCACACCGACACACACTCGGAAAATGCTATATAAAATGCGATGACCGTTGAAAAGAGGAGATTTTCCGTCATTTCAAAGCCAAGGCGCGCAGCCGCCGCGGGAATGAGCATATCAAGGAAAATACCGAGTCCCAGCGACAAAAACGCAGTTGATTTTTTAAGCGCGCCGCGCCATGCCTTTTTGCTTGAAAGTCCCTCGCCAGTGTATACCGCGGCAACAGAGCCTGTCACGATGTCAAGAAGCACCGCCACGCTCACCACCGCAATAAGCGGAAGATACAGCCTGAAATACGCAAGCATTATTCCCGTGACCGTTATAAAAAGATTTTTGATCTTATCCATAGCTACTCTCCTATACAGTAAAGCGTTACAATAACCGAGCCCGGCATTGCCTCGGTCGTTTGAATGATGATCCTCATGGTTACGGGATCGACAGCATAAACAAACGGCCGCGGAAGACCTGTCTTAGGTCCGTTACCCGATATGAAAACGGCGGGCAGCTCTTTAAAAAAGCCCTGCGGGAAGGTTGTGATAAGTCCCTGAACGTCTGCAAACGTATTGCCGTAAGCCTTGCTTTCATAATTCACTTCCATTGAACGCCAGCACTCCTTTATACCGCTGTTCCACTCCTTACAGTACCAGCCGCCCGACTTGTACATGCGGGTGACGTAATTTTCGGTCAAACGCGCGTCTACGTACTGCTCGCTCGCAAATTTAAAGGAAGGATCGAGCGCGGGCAAAAGCGAAATGTATTTAAGACCCAGCTCACTCACCTCGGTTATGGTCACCTTACCGAAGTTTATCATGCTTACGTAGGACGAGCCCTTGACGTCGACAAGAATATCGGTAGCCCACGTCCACGGATCAGGATGCACACTGTAGCTTCCGCTGTAGTTGCTTCGCAGATATATCGGTCGTACCGTACCGTTTTCAAGCAAAACGCTCATCAGGTAATATTCCGCGCCCGAAGAGTAAAGTCCCTCTGCCGTCAGCATTTCGGGGGTTGCATTGAAATAAAATCCGTCGTAAAACTGTATATCGGCGGCAGGTGTTATAAAATTCCTCTCAGTACCCGTGCCGTCAAGACCGAGCGCCTCGTTGACACCGTCTACTATCTCGTTCACCTTGGGGATTATAACCTCACGCGGAACGTGGTCAAAAAACTCCTTTATCTCCTGCGAGCTCTTTTGCGGGACGTCGGGCTGTGTCACGTGATACCTTCCCTCAGTCATCAGCTTTTGGTCATCTATCCTCTCTATTGCCATTTACTTCTCCTCTTTTCTTTATAATATTCCCAAGCTTTGATTTGGGTGCCGAGCTGTCATCGTCAAGCGCCTCGACGTACTCCTCAAACGTTATATGTCCCATACTGAACAGACGCTCAAGCGCCTGCTCACGCGCATATTTTGAAAAGGGACTTGCGTTTGCGATATCCACACGGATATCGGGAATCGCGCGTAAAAGCTGTCTTTTATCAATGTCACCCACACCGTATACAGACCACAGTCTGTACCATATAAACGCGATATCCTCTGCAAACTGACGGAAGCGCGCCACCTGTTCGTTTAAGGGAAGCGCCGCCTGATCGCGCACCGCGATGATAGCCGAGCCTGATGCCGTGCTCGGATCAATGTGACCGAGCGCCGCATCCCCCGCGCCCGCAAGCTCCTTTGACACCGTCAGAAGCTCGTCTGATAAAAGCTTTGCGTCGGGTGACATGGAAGAGGGGGTAAGATAGCATACCGCATCCTTTATGGTAGACACCCCGCCGCCGTCAACCTCGATAGCCGTGCCCACCTCGGTAAGCGCGCTGGGGTTCTGTATGCGGTCGGATGCGTATACAAGTCTTGAGTATGCCGTAAGCTTTGCGTTAAGCAGACGGCGGGCAAGGTTGCGGTTGACCTCTATCTGATTGGGTATCATGGGCGTCACCTCGCCCATACCTCTGCAAAGACCACGCCTTACACCGTATACAAGTGACACAATGGGATAACAGCCAAGCCCCGCTATCACCTGTTCGGGCTGATATACCACCGTCTTTGTAAAGCGCGTAAAGTGAAGGT
>JAZPZR010000137.1:0-9442 GCA_045544795.1 Eubacteriales bacterium | reverse complement strand
AATATCGGCAGATTCTGGCATATAGGTCCTCAGCAGACGCTTTACGTTCCCGGAGAACTTATAAAAGAAAACAACGTCGTTGAGGTGCTTGAACTTCAGTTTAACAGTAAAAAGACGTACGTTGATTTTATTGATAATCCCATACTTACCGAGATTGAAAAAGAAGACCATTCGACAGACGGATTTGAGTTAAAATAAGGAGAATATATGATTAATTTACATACAAACGGCGTTGCCGATTGGTCTGTGAGATTTTTACAGACAGAGCAGCTTAAGGACAGAGCGCAGTGGAAAAAATTTGTAGACGTTTTCCGTCTGCGCCCCGATGCCGAAACGTTTGCGTGGCGCGGTGAATTCTGGGGCAAGATGATGCGCGGCGGCTGTCTTGTATACGGGTATTCAAAAGACGGCGAGCTTTACGACGTGCTTACGGAAACGGTAAAGGATATGCTGACTACCGCAGACGGTGACGGCAGAGTGTCAAGCTATGTCCGCGAACAAGAGTTTGATGCGTGGGATCTGTGGTGCAGAAAGTACGTGATGCTCGCGCTTGAATACTATCTCGATATCTGTAAGGACGACAGCCTTAAGACAGAGATAGTCAGCTTTATAAAGGGCTGTGCCGACTATATAATTTTACATATCGGCGACGGGGAAAACCAGAAGAGGATAACCGATGCTTCGAGAAGCTGGCTTGGTCTTAACTCCTCTTCGATACTTGAGCCGATAGTCCGCCTATATCATATTACAAAAGAACAGAAGTATCTCGACTTTGCGACCTATATTGTAAACGAGGGCGGTGCGCGCGGAATAAACGTGTTTAAGCTCGCGCTTGAAAACAAGGTCATGCCCTATCAGTACGGTGTGTCAAAGGCGTATGAGATGACCTCCTGCTTTGAGGGACTTCTTGAATATTACTACGCAACAGGGCTTGAGTGGTGCAAAAGGGCAGTTATCAACTTTGCGGATGCCCTTATAAAGACAGAACTTTCGGTCATCGGCTGCAGCGGTATCACACATGAGCTTTTTGATTTTACCGCGGCGCGTCAGACGGTGCGTCAGGAGGACGTCTTGCAGGAGACCTGCGTTACTGTCACCTGGATGAAATTCTGCTCACGCCTGCTTGAGCTTACGGGCGACTCAAAATATGCAGACTGTATGGAGCAGTCGTTTTACAACGCATACCTCGGCGCATTCAATACCGACCGTAAGATAAGTCCCTATATGCGTGAAAAATTTGTTAAAAAGCTCGGCATGAAGGATATTGTCGATACCTATCTGCCGATTGACAGCTACAGCCCGCTTTTGTCAGGCGTGCGCGGTGTTAAGGTGGGCGGTAATCAGCTTCTTCACGACCTTACCTACTACGGCTGCTGTACCTGTATCGCATCGGCGGGTGTCGGTGTGTTTATGAAAAACATGGTAACCGCAGAAGGTGATGCAGTAACCGTAAACTTTTTTGAAAAGGGCGAGGCGTCTTTTTCTGTTTGCGGTGTCGGTGTTAAAATAACGCAGAATACAGACTATCCCGTAGACGGTAAGATTGAGATATCGGTCAAAACGGAAAAACCGGTTGAATTCACCCTTAAAGTACGTATTCCGTCATGGACGGGAGAGTGCGGCTATAAGGTATATAAAAAGGAATGGTCCTGCGACAAGATCACTGTCGACTATGACATGAAAATACGCACACAGCTTCCGATGAAGTGGGAAAAAGAGGTCGTATATACCGATATGTCAAACCGTATTCCCGGCAATCATACGGCGGCGCCGATAACCGTCTGCCATGACGATAAGGACGATAACTATATCGCGCTTTTCTACGGCCCGTTAACTCTTGCCGCCGACTCGCGCACGGGAAAAGAGGCGGGCTCGGTGTTTGATTTTGAGCCGCGCGGTGAAATTTTATCCGATAAAGAAATTACTGCGGGCGTGCCCTGTATGCTTAAGATACGCTTTACCGACAAAAACGGTGAGGACTTTTATCTTGTCGACTACGCGTCGGCGGGTAAGGACTGGCAGACAGAAATTGCCGCATGGCTTAAAACGAAAGAGTAAACGTCAGCTTTTGAGAACAAAAAAACACAGACCGAAAGTGAAATTCAGTCTGTGTTTTTATATTGCTTATTCTATTGAATCGATTCCGACTTTAAATATACCAAGTCGGCAGAGGGTGTTGCCGTCTCTTGCATCGCCCATACAGGTGCCTATAAGCATGCAGTTGTCGTCCGTTTTAAATACCGCGGGATAGCCGTAGCCGCGCGTTATATCGTCTGCAAGAACGTTGAGCGTGCCCCACGTCTTACCGCCGTCGGTGCTCTTTCTTATAACCATCGGCGTTCTGCCCCAGGTACCCTCATGCTCGAAAATACCGTTATATCGCGGAACGGGATTGTACACCGCGTACATGATACCGTCAAATTCCTTTATCTGCATGGGTGAGTTGGGTGATGTAAAATCAGACGGCTCTACCGTCTTAAAGCCGTTTATGCCCTCTGTCGAATAGCTTACGTACTGACAGCCAAGCCCCGTTCTCATAAATATCATAAGATCCTTTTCGCGCTCGATAATGCCCGGCTCCTGAAGACCGCGTCCGCCGCCCGCCGTATACTCAACACCGAGCACAAAATTGGCAGTGTACCACGTTTTTCCGTCGTCATCGGACAAAAATGCGGTGACCTTTGCACTCGGCTTTTTAACGTCGTAATTGCGTATAGCCTCAAGCGTGTAAAACGCCGCGGGCGCGACGAGCTGACCGTTTTTAAGGCGCACTATTCTGTCGTTGTTTATAACGTAGTATGCAGTGGGTACGTTGCACACGCACCTCTCTGTCACAAAGCTTATGCCGTCACAAGATACCGACCTTCCGAGTGTTGTCGACATATCGTTTTCTTTTATAAGATAGTAAAAACCGATACTGCCGTCCCTCTGCTCGACTGCCGACACGCTCATGATATTGTTGGTGCCGAAAAAGCCTGCCGTTGCGATCTCCACAGGCTCTGACCAGGTGTTACCCTCGTCGCTTGAACGGGTAAGCCATATATCGCAGGTCGCGTGGTCATGGCAGGACTCACCGCGATAGCGTGAGTAGGCAAAAAGTATATCTCCGTTTTTACGGATAAACGCACCCTCGGAATTACGCGGATTGTTGTCCCCCGGTGCAAACTGACGTGTTAAAGTGATATTCATTATATATATCCTCCTTTTGTATAGATTATATATTTCGTAAGCGCTTTTTTCAATACCAAAACCTGACAAAATTACATAAAAATTGTCGGTTTATTTATTGAAATAAATTACCAATATGATATACTTATAGATTGAGGTGATATATTTTGGATAAAATACTTGACTTTTTATGTGAATTTGCAAAAATACCCGCGCCGTCAAATGACGAGGGGCTTCGCGCGGAGTATATTAAAAAATGGCTTGAAAACGAGGGCGCCGAGGGTGTGTATACAGACGGCGCGCTTAACGTCGTATACCCTATCGGCAATACCGACGGCGACCTGTACGTGTTTATGGCGCACAGCGACGTCGTATTCCCCGATAAAACCCCTCTTCCGCTTGAAATAAGGGACGGCAGGATATATTGCCCCGGTGTCGGTGACGACAGCGCGCACGTTGTCTGTATGCTGACTGCGATAAAGGATATTATCAAAAACAAACTCACTCCAAAAAACTGCGGTGTGCTCATCGTTGTAAATTCGGGTGAGGAAGGTCTTGGCAACCTTAAGGGCTGCCGCGAGATAATGCGCGTTTACGGTGACAGGGTACGTGAGTTTATCACCTTTGACGGGGTGGCGTTCTCTCCTAGCAACAAACCTGTCGGCTCACGCAGGTTTGAGGTTGAGATAAAGACGGAGGGCGGTCATTCCTATCAGGCATTCGGCAACAAAAACGCCATTGCATGCATGGCGTCACTTATAGATACGCTTTATAAAATAAAAGTGCCGGAGATTGGCAAGACCACCTACAACGTCGGCATTATCGAGGGCGGTACCTCTGTCAACACGATTGCGCAGAACGCGAAAATGATGTTTGAATTCCGTTCTGACGAGCGCGAGGCGCTTGATATTATGCAGGCGCAGTTTGACGATGCGCTCTCACACGCCGAGGGCGAGCTGTCGGTCAGACTTATCGGTGACAGACCCTGCGCGGGCGAGGTCGATATGGAGATACAGAATAAAATGTGCGAGAAGGTCGGCGCGCTTGTTAAAAAGTACTATGACACCGAGCCTGAGTTCAGACCCGCCTCTACCGACTGCAACGTGCCCTCGTCAATGGGCATTCCGTCAGTCTGCGTGGGACTTGTCGATACAAAGGGCGCGCACACACGTGAGGAGTACGTTGAGATATACTCGCTTGAAAAGGGCGTTATGATCGCTAAAGAACTTATAATGGAGAAATTTTAATGAAAACAACGATTATTGCAACGGGTGACGCGTTTATCACCAAAAACGTCACTGATTACGACGGTTTTAAAGAGATAAGCGACGTTATAAAATCGCACGATGTACGCTTTAACAATCTTGAGATAACGGTACACGACAAGGCGGGGTATCCTTCCGCTTTTTCGGGCGGTACCTGGGCTATGACGAGTGAGGACGTGCTTGACGACCTGTTAAAGTACGGCTTTAACGTTGTAAATACCGCAAACAATCATTCGCTTGACTACAGTCACGGCGGACTTATCGCAACCTGCGAAAATCTTGAAAAGCGCGGTATTCCCTACGTCGGTACGGGAAGAAACATGCGCGATGCGTCAAAGCCTGTCTATATAAAAGCGGGTGAAGCAACGGTTGCCCTTATCGGTCTTTGCTCCACCTTTCACGATTCGGACAGGGCGGGCAACGACAGTGACGAAATTCAGGGAAGACCTGGGCTTAACACACTTCGCTTTCATGAGATATACCACGTGACTTCCGACGAGTTTGAGGCGCTTTTGAAAATAGCAAAGGGTACCGATATAAACTCGTTCGAGGACTTCCGTATCAAAAACGGCTATGCAAAACCGCTTCCCGACGGTATACTCAATTTCGGCGGTAACAGATTTGTGCGCGATACAAAGACCTTCCGTGAAACGCGCTGTAACAAGACCGACCTTGAGCGTATTGTAAACAGCGTAAAAGAGGCAAGAGAAAACGCCGATATCGTGCTTGTGTCGGTTCACTCGCATGAGATAGTGGATGCAGACCCCGTTATTCCCTCGCAGTTTTATAAAGAGTGCTGTCATGCCTGCATAGATGCAGGCGCAGACGCGATTCTCGGTCACGGTCCGCATGAACTGCGCGGTGTCGAGATATATAATAAAAAGCCGATATTTTACAGCCTCGGTAACTTTATTTTCCAGACGACAACTGTCAGCCTTCAGCCTGCCGACGCGTATGAAAACGGCGGTTTTCCCAAGGGTACTACCGTAAAGGAATATATGGACGCGAGAAGCGCGAACGGTACAAAAGGCTATATCGTTCAGCCGTCAATATGGATTGCCTGCATGGCATCAATTACTATCGAGGACGGATGCGTGACCGACGTGACGGTACACCCCATAAATATCGGTCTTGATGAAAAAACAAAAGAGGTATCTTTCCCCACTCTTGCAAAGGATGATGAGATAACAGACTACCTTGCAAAGCTCAGCGCGCCCTTTGGCACCGAGTTTGACGGAAGGAAGGTAGTTTTATGAACTACCTGCTTATAATGACGGCGAATATACTGTACAGTCTGCAGTTTCTTATGACAGGCGCCTATTCGAGAAGAAACAAAAGCAGCGCGGGAGTGTCTCTTGCATTTGTCACGGGCACTTCGTTTATTATCGGTATATACGTATTTATTGTCGACGGCGTAATGAACGGATTTGGAATAAAGATAACCTGGTACTCGGCGCTTTTGTCGCTTGCCGCCACGGTCATGAACTTTGTTTCCAACTACTTTTCCATGAAATCGCTGAGGATCACCAACATATCACTCTACTCGGTATTTCTGATGCTCGGCGGAATGATAGTGCCGTCTGTATTCGGCGTGATGGTGGGCGAATCGGTGACGGTCGGTAAAATACTCTGTCTTTTCCTTATAATTATCGCGATGATGTTCAGCGTTGACAGAACGGGCGGCGGTAAAAAGGGCGCGATAAAGTATTACCTCGGCTGCTTCTTTGCAAACGGCTCATTCGGTATTATTGCAAAGGCGCTCACGCTTTCTGAAAAATATACAGTAAGCTCGAACGACTATCTTTTTACCTACGTTATGATGTCGGCTGTAGTCGGCTTTGTTATCCTTGCGATAATCACGCGGGGCAAACCGCTGTCACTTTTTGCCGACGTCAAAAACATCGGCTGTATGGCGGGCTATTCGGTGTTCCACGGAATTGCGGAAATATGCTCGCTCTTTACCCTTACAAACGGTATGGACGTTTCGGTTCAGCAGCCGCTTGTTTCGGGCGGTGTGCTGATAGCGTCCTTCTTTATCAGTCTTATCATGCGTGAAAAGCAGAGCTGGAAGTCGGTGCTGTCAACAGCCGTTGCGGTGCTTGCGGTAATTGCAATTTCTTTTATAAATATTGAGGTGTTTTAATGAATATTACAAAATCGGTTGACGTTATCGGTAAATACGACGTGGTCGTTGCAGGCGGCGGACCTTCGGGAATTATTTCTGCTATCGCCGCGGGCAGAAACGGAAAAAAAGTGGCAATAATCGAGCGCTTCGGGTATCTTGGCGGTATGGCGACGGCGGGACTTGTTGCCCCCATTTCCGAATTTATGCATGAGGGTACGCTGATATCGGGCGGTATCCCGCTTGAATTTTGCGAAAAGATAGCGGGCTCTACCATGTGCGCACCGCGCGGCAACGTGACCTACCATCCCGAACAGTATAAGCTGACTGCTCAGCGCATGGTAAAGGAGGCGGGCGCGGATATCTATCTGCACGCCTATATCTCCGATATCGTGACGGATAAAAACCGCATAACCCACGTGGTATTTGAGTCAAAAAGCGGCACGCAGGCGCTTGAGTGCGACTACGTAATAGATGCGACGGGTGACGGTGATATTGCATATAAGGCGGGTGTGCCAATGCTTGATTACGGGCAGGCGCTTCAGCCCGCATCAATGTATTTTGTGTTAAATAAGGTTGACACGTCGGAGTTTCCCGGCTACTATCCCCGTGATAAAAAAAGCTCGCTTCCGTGGATCCGCGAAAAGCTTCAGTCACTTGGCGAGGACGTACCGCAGATGGGCGGACCCTGGTGCTTTGCGGGAATGGGCGAGGGGACAGCCGTTATAAACATGAGCAGAACTGCGGTAAACTGGCTTGACGAGCGCGAGGCGAGTGAGGCTGAATGTAAGCTCCGTGAGGATATCGACACGCTTGTGAAATTACTTCGTGAGCATATCCCCGCATTTAAAAACGCGGAACTTCTTATGACCTCTCCTCAGATAGGCATCCGTGAAACACGTCACATAAAGGGCGTGCACGTGCTGACGGCGGACGAGTACGTAAATGCGTATCACTTTGAGGATGCCGTTGCAAGATGCGCACATCCTATCGACATTCACGCAACCGCGGGCAACACGCAGGTGTGCGTATACCTTGAAAAGCCTGCATACCTTCCTTACCGTTCGATAATTGCAGAGGGCTTTCCCAATCTTTTGGTGCCGTCCCGCTGTTTTTCAGCCGAGCGTGAGGCATTTGCATCTGCGCGCGTGCAGGTATCGCTTATGGGTCTTGGTCAGGCGGCGGGTGTTGCCGCGGCAATTGCGGAGGGTGACGTGACAAAGGTAGACATCGACCGCCTTCGCAAAATTCTTACAGATTACGGAATGGATATATGAAAACAGTAATACTTGATAAAAAAACGCTTGGTGACGATATCGACCTGTCACCGATAAGAAATATTTCCGGGACGGAAGAGTATGACGGCACGTCGCCCGACGAGGTGGCTCTTCGTATTGCCGATGCCGACGTCGTTGTGATAAATAAAATTAAACTGAACGGTGAAAACCTGTCGCATGCACGCAATTTAAAGCTTATCTGCATCGCGGCGACAGGCTACGATAACGTTGATACAGAGTACTGCAGGCAACACGGTATTGCTTTTTGCAACGTCCCCGGTTATTCTACCGACAGCGTTGCACAGCTTTCCGTTTCAATGGTGCTCTCCCTTGCGACAAACCTTACGTCATACAGAAATTTCGTACATAGCGGTGAGTATACAAAAAGCGGTATCGCAAACAAGCTGACCCCTGTCTACCATGAGATAGCGGGAAGAAAATGGGGTGTTGTCGGTGGCGGCGGTATCGGCTCAAAGGTGGCGCAGGTGGCAGAAGCCCTCGGCGCCGAGGTTACCGTCTGCCGACGCAAAAACGAGGGTGACTACCCGCTTTGCGATATTGATACGCTTTGTAAGACCTGCGATATAATCTCGCTTCACGTCCCGCTTTCCGATTCGACGCGCGGACTTATCTCGCGTAAGCGGATAGGATCAATGAAGGACGGCGTTATAATCGTAAACACCGCGCGCGGTGCGGTCTGTGATGAAAGTGCGCTTGCAGATGCGGTGCTTTCGGGTAAGATCGGAGGACTTGGTGTTGACGTCTATTCAAAAGAGCCGTTTGATAAAGACCACCCCTTTAATAAAATACTCGGTCTTGACAACGTGCTTTTAACACCGCATATGGCGTGGGGCTCGTATGAGGCGAGAAACCGTTGTATAAGAGAAATCGCGGAGAATATGTCGGCATTTTTCGAGGGGGACAGGAGGAACAGAATAGTATGAGACTGTATTTTATAAGACACGGTCAGTCGGAACTCAATTTAAAGGGTGTTCTTGCGGGTCAGACTGATACTCCGCTTACAGATGAAGGCAGAAAACAGGCAAAAGAGGCGGCGGTAAAGCTTGAGGGTATAAAGTTTGATGCGGTCTTTTCAAGCGACCTTTCCCGCGCACATGAAACGCAGAAAATAATGCTTTCCGATCATACGGCGGTGACAACACCGCTGCTTCGCGAATACGATCTCGGTATTCTTGTCGGTAAATCGACTGCCGAGTGCAGAGAAATTTACGGCGAGCGCCTGACAGAGAGCTTTGTCACGCACGATTACAGATTTTTCGACGGAGAATGTATTGAAGACGTAAAATTGCGTATAGGTGAGCTCTTAAAAGATGTACTGAATAAGGACTATGAAAACGTGGCGGTGTTTTGCCATGGGGGAGTTTGTAAAACAATGCTCTCTGTCGCATTCGGTAACAACGTATTCAGTACCTACTGCGACAACTGTGCAATAAACGTTTTTGAATACGTTAACGGTGTGTATAAGCTTGTGAAATGGAATTATTAAATAAAAGGGGATGTAAAAATTCTCCGGAACGCAAAAAGCCAGAAAAAACAAGGGGAAAAGAAACTAATAAAATCCTGTAGAACAACAAAATGAAAGAAAAGTG
>JAZPZR010000136.1:0-7752 GCA_045544795.1 Eubacteriales bacterium | reverse complement strand
GCCTTTTTTGTGTAAAAAATCTCAAAATATATTGACAATTATAACGCATTTATGATATTATTAGTACGCATACTAAAGGTGCAATAAAAATGTTTGCGGGGTGATAAATTGATTAACAGTATCGTTAAACGTCATGATAGGTTGGATCCGTTTACCGATGCACAGATAAACATAATTCGTTCGACGACGAAATTATTCCTTAAAAACGGATATACCAAAACTTCACTCAAGATGATAGAAAAAGATTCGGGCGTTAAGGTAGGTAATATTACCTATTACTTTCACTCTAAGGAAGAACTCTTAAAAGTTCTTGTCGAAGAGCTTATGGATTATCATGCGATAATGCTTGATGACATTTGCAGAAAATACAACGATAATCTTTTTTCTTATGCTATTGAAGTTACGGTACAAATTGCCCTTTGTGAAGACAACAGAAGTGCCTGGGATTTGTATTCGTCGGCGTATAATCTTCCGCACACTTATGAAGTTATTAAAGCATGGGCGGCGGAAAAGAACTACAATCTGTTTCATGACAGACTTCCTGATTGGACCGAGCATGATTTTAAAGAAATCGAAGAGGTTGCGAGCGGTATTGAACTTGCCGCGCTAAAGTCTGTTTGTAACAGAAACTTTACTCTGGACAGAAAGATTTCTCTTTTTCTCGATTCGCTATTGTTGTTATATAATGTGTCAGAGGATGAACGGAAATATGTCATTAACAAAGTTCTTGCTCTTGACTATAACACAATGGCAAAAGAAATGTTTGACGGGTTCGTTAAGAGGCTTGACAACACTGAAGATTTGAAAGGACATTAAAATGAAAAAAGTATTTCGTAAACTAAATGTGTGGATTGTTGCGGTAGTTATGGTGGTGACACTCACACAGTATTTCGTTTTTACAGCAAATGCCGAAAGCGGTACCGGTACTGTTACTTTTTACTCAAATAACGGGACAGGTGATACAGCAAGTAAAACCGTTGATATCGGCGACTCCTTTGAACTTACCGATGCGGGCTTTACTTACGGAAAGTGCGAGGTTGAATATTGGACTACGGAAGCTGACGGCAGCGGATATTTTTATAATATCGGCGACGATTTAACCGTAACTGAAGATATGTCGTTGTACGCACAATGGGTGCTTCCGCTTTACAAATATGACAGCTTTTCTGACAGTGATTATGAATGGGTGGTAGGTACAGAATCACCTCACAGCTTTAGCATGAAAAACGGCGCCGTTCTTTATGCAAGTGTAGTTTTTCCCTCTAAAACAAACGATGACGAAGTCGTTTTTACTGTTGAAGGTGATTGCGAACTTAAGGGTTCAGTATCCTTTGTTAGCGGTACAGGTATGTCGGGAAGCAACCAAAGAGGAAAGCTTACTGTCAAAGGTGACGGAACCTTGAAATTCTATAAAATGATTTCTACAGGAGTGGGTGATACTCTTGTTATAGAAACTGATACGACTGTTGTTTCTGATTATTTGTTTTTAGGTGCAAGCGGCGGTTCCGACAGCAAGATTATTGTTAAAGATGCAACACTGACACTTCATGATATTACTTTGCTTCAACATCTTATTATGGAAGGTAAAGCAAGGCTTAATATTTTAAATGGAGTCGCATCTTTCCATTCTGCTCCCGAAATATCCCTCAGCGATATGTCACAGATTTTTATTGAAGGCAACGGGTATGGCTGTGTATTTTATAAAGAGGGCGAGGAGAACAACCAGGCGTTTGATGCTCTTATCACAAACAAATGGCTACCCGAAGGATATAGCTTTAAAAAAGAGAATTACGGTTATTATTTATACGACATTTCCGGTAGTCTCGAGTTGGATTCTATCACTATAAAGAAACCGGGACATACCGTTACTTTTGTTGATTGGGACGGAAGTGAAATTGATAAGCAAGCGGTCGATTACGGTTACAGTGCTGTTGCTCCTGCCGATCCTGCAAGAGAAGGTTGGGTATTTACAGGATGGGATAAGACATTTAATGAAGTGACTTCTGATCTTACGGTAACGGCACAATACGTTGAAAACGAAGAGAAAGAACCGACAAGGTTTTTGATCACTTTTGATGCCGATGACGGAAATGCTGTTTCAAACGTGTATGTTACAGACGGTTCTTCTCTTGATGAACCAACGGCTCCAACGAGAGATGGGTATAATTTTGAGGGTTGGTACTCTGACCAAGCGCTAACTGTTCCTTATGATTTTGAAACAAAGGTGAGAAAAAGTTTTACTCTCTATGCAAAGTGGAGTAAAATTCCCGGTGAAGATAATGATAAACAGGAAATAACAGGGCATGACTGTCCCTCTCTCAGATTCAGCGATCTTGATATTACTCAGTGGTATCATTACGATACAGACTATGTGATCGATAAGGGTATTTTTAAAGGCACAACAAAGACAAAGTTTACACCTTACGGGAATATTACAAGAGCGATGATGATAACGGTTCTGTATCGCGCAGAAGGTGAACCCGAGGTTACAGGTAAGTCTACCTTTGAAGATATTGATGAAAATGCATACTATGCAAAAGCGGTTGTATGGGGGCAGCAGAATGGAATCATCAAAGGATATTCGGATTCCGAATATGCACCCAAGCAGGATATTCTCCGAGAGCAGATCGCAGCAATAATGTACAGATATGCAAAATATAAGGGTTACGACGTCAGCGTCGGTGAAAAGACAACTATTTTTTCGTATGATGATTTTGGCAGCATTTCAAATTATGCAGTTCCCGCTATGCAATGGGCGGTTGGAAGCGGTATGATTATTGGCGAAACAGAAAGTACTCTCGAACCTGAAGGCTTTGCCAAGAGGGTTGAAATTGCAGCGATGTTGCACAGATTTATTGAAGCGAACTAAAAGACTGAATACTTTAAAGGGTGTACCGAAATCGGTACATCCTTTGTTGTATCAACTTGTCCGGCTGTTTTTAAAAAATGTGATCGGTTATTTGTATCTGCTAATTATATAAACAAATATTATTCTATATTTTTTGTTATATCACTTGATTTTGACAAAATGATGTGCTAGAATGATACTGTATATAAGTATATTATATTTTTTATGCGAGGTTTTGGATGAAAAAAGTTCTCAATATTATAAAAACAATTCTTGTTTGGCTTGTCGTCATTGTAGCTGTATCGATGTTGATATTTACCATAGTATCGGTTACGACTTTTGACCGTAATGACAGAGACGTTTTTGGTTATAAGGCGTTTATCGTTCTTTCTGACTCGATGAGTGCTACCGATTTTGATGCAGGTGACGTTGTTGTTGTAAAAGAGGTGGATCCCACAACTCTTAAAGAGGGAGATATAATCACGTATACCTCGCAGAATACCGAAAACTTCGGTGAGGCTGTTACTCATAAAATCCGCAAGCTTACGGTTGATGCAAACGGCAATCCCGGTTTTGTAACTTACGGTACTACCACCAATACTGACGATGAGGTTATCGTTACTTATCCTTATATCAACGGTAAGTATTTGTTCAATCTCCCTAAAGTCGGAACGTTCTTCCAGTTCCTTAAAACTCCGCAGGGATATATTGTATGTATCTTTATTCCCTTTATTATTCTTATTCTTTATCAGGGTCTTAATTGCATTCGTTTATTCAGACGTTATAAGAAAGAACAGCTTGAGGAAATGCAGGCTGAGCGCAGTCAGATCGAAGAAGAACGTCGCGCTTCTGCTGAGATGATGAAGGAACTTCAGGAACTTAAGGCACAGCTTGCTGCTAAGAGTTCGTCTCAGTCGTCCGACTGCGAAAATACATCCGAAGAGTAATCAGGGGTTCTATATGAAGTCTAAAAATTCTTTTTTAAAAATCTGGAATATTGTAACAACAGTTGTCGTTATTATCGTTGTTATCATTGCACTCTTTCTTATGGGTTCTAGAATAGTCGGTCTGCGTGTATTCAATGTTGTATCAGGAAGTATGGAGCCCAAGTACAGCATAGGTGATTTGATTTATGTCAAAAAAGTTGATCCGGCATCGGTAAAGGTCGGTGATACGATTACTTTTGTATTAAATGAAGATCTTGTGGTTGCTACGCATAACGTTATTGAAGTTGATGAAGAGAATACCTGCTTCAGAACTCAGGGTCTTGCTAATGACGCTCCCGATGCGGCACCTGTTCATTTTAATAATTTGATAGGTAAGCCCGTATTCAGCATTCCGTATCTCGGTTATGTATCTGCTTATATTCAGTCACCTCCGGGAATGTACGTTGCAATTGCGTTGGGCGTTATTGTTGTTTTGCTTGTTTTTCTTCCTGATTTGTTTGTTAAAAAGAAAAAGGAAGATACTTCAAACGATACTGTTTCCTCTGCGAATGAGGATGGTAAATAATTAAAAGAAGGTAAAAAGATGAAAAAGAAAATTTTAATCGCATCTCTTGTTGTTGCAGTAATTGCTATTGCTGTTGTCGGCGGATCGCTTGCTTGGTTTACCGATAATGATTCTGTTGAAAACGTTTTCACGATCGGCAGCGTTGAAATCGAACAGCATGAGCAGCAGAGAAACGAGCTTGGCGAATTGGTTGATTTTGAACAGAATAAACAACTTATTCCTGTAATAAACAATGATGACGCCAAAAACGACGTTAATTTCCAGGATAAGATCGTTACTGTTGAAAACACAGGTAAAAATGATGCTTACGTTCAGACATATGTTGCAGTTCCTGCTTCATTAGATAATGCGGGTGTTGTACATATATATGATAAAGAAGCAAGTACCAACGGTTGGGAAAAAGTAGCCGACGTTGATACGGCAACTGACGGTGTTCAGCCTTGTTTTGCTGACGTTGTTATTGACGGTAAAAAATATAATGTTTATCTTTACAGATATATGGACATTCTTCCTGCAAATTCAGCTACGTTATCAACAACCGCTTCTGTCATCGACGGCGTATATATCGATATGGCAACAGATCTTGATATAATTCGCGATGAAACAACAGGCGATATTACTGAAGCATATTTCGTTATAAACGGCACAAAAGTTACTGATTTTGATCCTACGGGCAACCTTTACGTATACGTTGCTACACAGGGTATTCAGGCAAAAGGCTTTAATGATTATGAATCAGCACTTACAAGCGGATTTGGCACAGGAATAAATAGTCTTCCTGATTTTTCAATCGTTAATCCGTAATTATTTCAGGTTTCAATGATCGTTGTTGTGATGGAATTCCGATAACAATGATTTTGAGATAATAATAAAGAAAGGAGGATAAATCTAATGAAACTTACAAAGAAAAAGGTGTTTGTTGTAGCTTTAGCAATTTCACTTATTGCTATTCTTTCATTCAGCACATTAGCATGGTTTACAGATAACGATAAGGTGACCAATAACTTTATGATCGCAACCTCTGATGACGATACAGAAGAAGATATCTTCAACGTAGACGTTTACGAGACTACACCCGAAGGCGAAGGCGATCAGGATGGTTATGATTACGAAGATATTCTCCCCGGTGACGTTCTTAAGAAAGAAGCGTTTGTTGAGAATACAGGATATTATGATCAGTACATCCGCGTAACTGTTACAGTATCTGATGCTGCTGCTTGGATGGATGCACTTAACACAAACGGTGCTGTTCCGAAGCTTGAACAAATAGTAAACGGATATGATCGTAACGATAATACCTGGACCGATACAGAATCTGCATATGATGCTCAGAATGATACTCTTGTATATACATTGTATTACAACGGTATTCTTCAGGGTGACATTGAGAATATGTATGACAATTCTATGAAGAATAAGGTCACAGTATTTACAGAAGTTAAGATCCCCGGTTCTATGACAAAAGAGCAGGCTGCTGCTTTTGACAATCAGTTTAGCATTGATGTATTTGCTGAAGCAGTTCAGACAGAGAATCTTGGACTTGATCGCACTCAGGGTGATGGTGCAAAGGAAGCTTTTGAATTCGTTGCAGCTAACTCATAATTATCTGTAGATTTCTACATAATAATTATAAGCTTCACTCCGCTATTGCGGAGTGAAGTGACCAAAGCACATAAGTTTATTATGTGTTTTGGTCACTATTATAAATTTTTGAAAGGAGGATTATTACATGGGTAAAACAAGACTTTTACTTATATCTATTGCTGTTATAGTTGTAACTTTTTTCTCACAAGAGACACTTGCTTATTATTCTACGGTTGGAAAAGCCACTAACGTTGTAACATCAGGTGATATTCAACTTATTATCCATGAAAAAACTGACGCAGGTACTGATTTTCCTGCCGAAGGTGTATATATAATCCCCGGTGATATAGTCAGTAAAAGAGTTTCGATTGAGAACGTTTGCTCACATCCGTTTTACTTGAGAGTTAAGATCATCAACGGAGTTAATGATGAGGCTTTATCGTCTGATGACTGCTTTAAGCTTAACATTGATGAAAATAATTGGATGCTTGTTGACGGATACTATTATTATAAAAAAATAGTACAGCCGGGTGAAACAACTCCCGAAGTCTTTACAAAGGTTGAAATTGTCGGAAGCAAGGTCGACAACTCATACATCGGAAAAACGTTAGAGCTTACTGTTGCGGCTCATGCTGTTCAGAGTGAAAATAACCCTGCAGATGCGCCTTGGCTTGCATCCGGCTGGCCGGAAGCGTAATGGAGGTGCAAAATGAAGTTTATTAAACGTTCTTTATTTGTTTTATTAACTTTGTTATTGATTTTTAACACTGTTGCAATAGCTCATGCTGATGGCACAGCCGTATACAGCGGTGATGCAAAAAAGTTTATTTTTACTCCGGGAAGTGAGTATTCTCCAACAGATATGTTCACTGCATTTAAAGATGTTATGCCGGGCGATGTTCTTTCACAGAAAATATTTGTTAAAAATGATTCTTCTAACGGTGTCAAAGTCAAGATATACATGAGATCACTTGGCGCTGTTGAAAATGCAGATTTTTTAAAGCAACTTAATCTGTCTGTAAAAAAGGTAGATGATACAGTTTTATTTGACTCAACTGCAGAACAACCCGCTCAGCTCACTGATTGGGTTGAACTTGGTACGCTTTATTCAGGCGGTGAGGTTGAATTAGATATACTTTTAGATATACCTACTTCGCTTGATAATACAAACAAAAATCTTATAGGAAAACTTGATTGGGAGTTTGCGGTTGAAGAATTTCCCATCGAGCCTACTGACCCTAAGCCTCCCGAAACAGGTGATGATTTCAACATTTACATCTGGGTTTCTCTTTTAGCTGTGTCGGGCATTTTGTTTGTTTTAATTATTATATTCAGACGTAATAAAAAAGAATCAGATAAAGGAAATGGCGGTTTAAATTGAAAAGCAGAACGATAAAAAAATCCGCACTTGCTTTGAGTGTGTTCTTGTTAATATTGTGGTGTATATTCGGCACCGGAACGTCACTTGCGTGGTTTGCCGATACAACACCTGTTGCTAAAAATGCCTTTGATATAGGTGAGTTGGATCTTACTGTCTATCATAAGGTTGACGGTGAGTATAAAGTTCTTCATAACGACGACAAGGTTTTTGATGACGAGGCGCTTTATGAACCGGGCTATACTCAGGTTGTTTTCTTAAAAATTGAAAACAACGGTGATATTGATTTTGACTATAAATTATCCGTTATAGTTGACGCAGTTCACACTGCTCTTGGCGTCAACAATAACGAGATTTATTTGCCGAATTATTTAAGGTTTGGTGCGATATTCGGTGATGATGAGGCACAACTTACGCGCGAAGTAGCACA
>JAZPZR010000135.1:0-3959 GCA_045544795.1 Eubacteriales bacterium | reverse complement strand
TTGTACATATTTAAACTACCCCTCCGTCATTTTCTTATGAAAATGCCACCTCCCCTGACAAGTGGAGGCAAGGGTGTAATCCTTTTCTTCACGGTCTGTGCCTTTTTTGACAGTCTCAACAAAAGACATTCCGAATATACGGAATGTCTTTTGTTTATTTATCTTTTTCTTATTACCTTGGCAGGATTTCCGACTGCGACGCTGAACGGTGGGATCGGCTTTACAACGACAGCACCTGAGCCGATAACCGAACCCTCTCCTATGTTTGCAGAATAGAGCACACAGACATTCATCCCAAGATAGCAGTCTCTGCCTATAACCACCTTATCCATATGCCCGCCCTGTTTTATTATAGGTGTTTCAGGGTCTTCAAATATATGCGAATACGGTGTTATAGTAATATTCTGTGCAAGCAGTGAATATTCTCCTATTTCAAGACCTACGTGTCCGAAAAGAGTTGTACCCGTGCCGATATAGACCTTATCTGCAACGGTGATATATCCCACGTCGGCATTTTCAGTATCAAGATACACTCTGTCTTTAAGCGTCACTCTGTTGCCTATCGTAATTCCCTTTTCACCGCGTGCGATAAGAGTAACGCCGTCGGAAATATGAACGTTGTTTCCGATAGATATATACTGAGGATTTACTATCTTCACACCCGCGCCTATATACACGTTTTCGCCCATTGACTTAAACTGCGTTCTATAGTAGTCTGCACGGATAGAAACGCCCTCTTCAGAGCGCATATTCAGAATTACCGACTTGTAAAATTCCTCTTTATCCTGCATACGTTCATATGTATCTGTAAAAAAGCCCATCAGTTCTTTCCCTTCCATTTATTGCGGATATTATCATATACAGCCGCGGGAATATCGGGATTACCGTCTTTTTTACAAGGTAAAAGCATATCTCCTGCAACCTTGGGGTCAGTACATCTTGTATCATTTCTGTACTCATCCCTTACCGATTTATCACGAAGATTGGGAATAACTTTAGGAACACCGCCGTCAAGAATTGAAAAATATGCAAAAAGACCGGGAAGGAACATATCAAGCGCTTCGTACACGTCGATCACATCCCCTTCTCTATCTGCAATATGCTCAATTGCGTTGTACATTGCATAGTAGTCACTGCCGCCGTGGCCGAAAGGACGTGCGCGTCTGTAATCCTTTTGTAAAGGATCGTACGTAACGGGAACTTCGGGCGCATAGTCACCCTCGTTTTCATCATAGCTTACATGGATACGTTTAATCTCACCGTTGCGGGTGATGTTTCTTTCACTTTCCATAGCGCCCTTGCTGCCGCTGACAAAATACCATATATTGTCTCTGTAAAGATGTCCGTGAATTGATTTCACAACAGCACCGTTTTCCATGGTAAGCATTTCTATACCGGGAGACGCACCTTTAAGACCGATACGGAAGCTCTGATCGTTATAGGGAAGCTCAAAGCCTGTTACCGAAACAGGACGAAGACCCGTGATATGAACGATGGGGCCTATTGAATGTGTGCAATAGAAGGTGGAGTACATATTGTTTCTCCAATGCTCTTCCTGTCCATAAGTAATATCAGGCCAGATAGGCTCGCAATTATGAACGTATTCACACTCACCGTATCGGAATTCTCCCACCTTACCCTCTCTGAAAAGACGTTTCATTTCATAGGGTGCGGGCATATAGCAATAGTTTTCAAGATAGCAGTATTTTTTTCCTGTTCTTTCAACCGCCTCAACAAGCTCGACTGCCTCCTTCATATTCTGACAGGGAAGCACCTCGGACATTACGTCAAAGCCACTTTCCATTGCTTTTATGGCAAAAGGAGCGTGCTCGTTTGCATAGTTTGCAAGAACGACAGCATCCATATCATGCTTTAAAAACTCTTCATAATCGGTGTAGTAGGTCATATTTTCTTCACCGAGCTTTTGCTTTGCTTTTTCAAGTATCGGCTGATACTTATCACAAATTGCAACAAGTTCCGCATTTTCCGATGCTTTACAATAATTCATCATTGACATACCGCGTCCTGCGCCTATAACGCCAACTCTTACTTTTTTCATTTTGATCACCTCTTGAGTTTATTATACAAAAAGAAAATGCTGTTTTACATGAAAAATTTCCATCTATTTATGTTTTTTCTCTTGATTTTACCAATTCTCTATTGTATTATTTTCATATGGATAACGTAAATATTTGTAAATTTATACCTGACAGGCAAAACGGCGGCGACCTCGTTGTTCTTAACTTTGTCTATGAAAAAAACTGTAACAAGCTTTCTCCTGAGGTTCCATACAGTTATTCTGCAGGAATTGTGACAAACGGAAAAGGCACATATACGATTGACGGTATAGAATACGCCGTAAAAAAAGGTGACGTGTTTTTTTCCTTTCCGTCAAAAGAGTATAATTTTATAAGCACTGAAAAGTTGGAGTATCTCTTTATATCATTTACAGGTACGCGCGCAGCAGCTCTTAAAATCCGCGCAAATGTCAGCCCTCAAAATGCAGTGATTTACGGCAAAGATGAGCTGATTCAAATGTGGGAAAATGCACACCTAGCATCTGACAGCAAAAATATCGACCTTATTGCAGAGGGTGTGTTACTTTATACTTTTTCAATAGCAAGTACTACTTTTGAAGAGAAAAAAGCAGTTGGCAAAAATGATACAGATATTATTCTTCAAATTAAAAAGTACGTTGAGCAGAATATTGACGATCCTACGCTTTGCTTAAAAACAATATCCGAAAAGTTTTTATATAATGATAAATATATTTCAGAAAAATTCAGAAAGACTATGCGTATTAATTTCACGGATTATCTACGTAATTTACGGATAGAACGCGCTGTCGTTTTACTCAAAAGCGGAAGCAATAACATCGGTGAAGTCGCACGGCTTTGCGGATTTACCGATCAGTTTTATTTTTCAAAGGTATTCAAATCAGTTATGGGTGTTTCACCTAAAAATTATCAGAAAGAGGTAGAAAAATAATGAAAAGAAAGCTTGGCATAATATCAGACTGTATGCGCGGACAGGATCCTGTTGGACTGCTTGATAAAATCAAAGCCACAGGCTTTGACAGTTTTTTCACGGGAAAAATTGATATTGAGACGGTAAGTGCATTAAGAAACAAGGGTGATGCGCTCGGTCTCGGTTTTGAATTTATCCATGCTCCGTTTAAAAATATTAATAATATGTGGTTAAAGGATGACAGCTATCAGGAAATTTATGACGGAATGATAACAACGATCGATTCTGCCTCGGCATGTGACGTTCCTATAATAATCGTACATCTCTCTTCAGGCTGGGACGCACCTCTCATAACAGAAGAGGGTCTTGAAAGATATGACAGACTTGTAGACTATGCCGCAAACAAAAACGTTATTATTGCATTTGAAAATCTTCGCAAGGTAGGAAATCTTGCTTACTTTGTAGATAAATACGAAGGTAATGATTTTGTCAAATTCTGCTACGACAACGGTCACGAGCATTGTTACACAAAAACAGTTTGCTGGCCTGATATTTTTACACACAATATAGTTGCCACACATATTCACGATAACAAGGGCAGAGGCTGGGAAAAGACAGGTGATCCCGACACGCATCTTCTCCCGTTTGACGGTAACTTTGATTTTGTAAAAATGATGCGCAAGCTTGATGAGTATAATTTCGCAGGACCGCTCATGCTTGAAGTATTTAATCACACCGTTTACAGCGAAATGACTGACGAAGAGTTTTTGGCAACCTGCTACGAAAGAATAAAGAAAATATCGGAAATGTAAAAAAAGGGCTGTAAAAAAACGTATTTTTTTACAGCTCCTTTTTTTAAGGGGATAGAAAAAATTTTTCGGAAGTTTCAAACCGAGCCGTAGGCTTGCCCGACGGCGTACAAAGGTACGCCGAGTGGCGAGGTTTGGAAGTAGCAAAAAGCATATAAAAAAGAGAAAAGTGTTGCATAAAAG
>JAZPZR010000134.1:0-1701 GCA_045544795.1 Eubacteriales bacterium | reverse complement strand
CCATGACCTACGAGTTTTCAGGTCCGTGCTACTCGACCGAGTCGGGAATTTTCTGCGATGTGACCGTCACGGCTCTGGATATTTCTTCACTGAGTCCGAAGATTCAGGAGCGGTTTGATCTGCTGATGGAGCCTTATCTGGCAGAATCAAAGCGCAATTCCGAGATATATGACGAAAACGGCGTCATGCGGCAGGACTTTACAGCGAATCTGCTGTATCAGGCAATAGACGAGATACTTGGTGAGGATATTGTACCCGCCGACCGTCAGATCACACTTGAGCTTGTATTTGAGGACGGTCAGTGGTGGGTCGTACCGAGCAAACCCCTTATGGAAATCATCGTCGGTGTGATAACCCCGTGATCATACCCGTCGTGAAAGAGAGAGTAAAACATGGACCAAATTGCATTTATTTTCCGTGAAAATTATATTTATTGGAGCTCTGTCCTCCTTCTGACAGCCGTTTGCGTGTCGGTTTTCCTGTTTTTGTCCCTGTATCTGAGACGAAGTGGAAATTTGACAGCGGCTTTCGGCGTAGTTCCTGTGGCAGCACTCCTTTCCTTTTTCTGTGCTAGATTTATACACTGGTACTGCTTTACCGAGAGCTATTCAAACTTTGCTGCAGCCATGACAGACTATTCTCAGGGCGGATTTGCACTGGTAGGTGTATTTATCGGCTGCGCGCTGGCAGTGGGACTTCTTGCCTTGCTGAAGCTCATACCCGATCCCGTAAAAATGCTGGACTGCATGTGTCTTGCGGGGGGCGCCGGCATTGCCATCGGCAGACTGGCTTCCTTTTTCAGCACCGCTGACCGCGGCTGGATAATGGAAAATGTCCGCACCCTGCCCTTTGCATCGCCTGTAATCAACGTAGTTTCCAAGGCAACGGAATACCGCTTTGCCACATTTATGCTGCAGGCTATCGTAACCGCGTTGCTGACCCTTGTTTTAGCGTGCCTTTACCTTAGCCGCAGAGGCAAAAAGTGGAAGGACGGAGAGGTCTCTCTGATTTTCCTGCTGTGCTACTGTGCCGCACAGGTAATACTGGACAGCACCCGCTACGATTCAATGTATTTCAGAAGCAACGGCTTTGTCAGCGTTGTTCAGGTGCTTGGAGCAGTGGCGCTGATAGCGATTACCGTTCTATTCTCCGTACGTCTGGTGAAAAACCGCGGTTTCCGCTTCGGTCATGTCCTTCTTTGGGTAGTGATGGCTGCCCTGTTGGGCTGCTCGGGATATATGGAATATTACGTTCAGCGACACGGAAATCAGGCCGCGCTTGCTTACAGCATCATGAGCGCAGGCGTGTGCATTTTCGTTGCCCTTGCCCTGATAATCCGCACCTCAGCCGATAAAGAAAGACGCGGTCTTTATCCCCTTTAAAAAATCACAACAAACAAAAAAGCTGTCTGAAATTAATCAGACAGCTTTTTTTGCGATATCGGCGTTATTCCTATTCACGATTTCATGCTGCGTGTTGCAAAAGTGTTGCAAAGCCGTGCAACACGCATACAGAAAGTGCCTGAAAACCCAGTATTTATGCGGGTTTACAGCGTTTTTGGTATTATTCCCACTCATTTTTGAGTTTCTTCTTTTGCTTATTTATGCCCTAAATATTATCCTAAACGGCAATTTTGAACCTGTTTTTCCACCCATTATTTCATTTATCAAAATTTTTGTTGCAGAAAAAGTTGCAAAATCG
>JAZPZR010000133.1:0-8208 GCA_045544795.1 Eubacteriales bacterium | reverse complement strand
ATCAATAATGCCCTGGAAACCATTTTCAACTGCAATCTCATAGGCAGACTTGCCGGTCGCACCAGTTGCGCCGGTAGCACCGGTATCGCCCTGGTCACCCTTATCGCCCTTGGCACCCTGGGCACCATCTTTACCATCTTTGCCGTTAGCGCCATCCTTGCCGGCTGCACCGATCAAGGAATCCAGCCACTGAGCTTCTGTGCCCTTGTAGCCGTTTTCTACTGCCAGTTCATAAGCAGACTTTCCGTCTGCGCCGGCTTTACCTGCTTCGCCTGCCAGGGATGCCAGCCACTCCAGTTCTGTACCTTCGTAACCGTTATCCACAGCCAGTTCATAAGCAGACTTGCCATTTGCCGAAGCTCCGGTCTCAACCACCTCGGGACTGCAACCGGTCAGCGTAGCACTTACTACCAGCGTCAAGATCATCGTGATCGCCAGCAGCATCGTGCTCAAGCGTTTGGTTCTATTCGATTTCATGTTTTCTCCTCCGTTTTATGTAATACTTTTTTAATCAATTTGTGCACTTGACAGCGATACGATCCACTCTATAAATGTACCTGTGAATCCGTACTCACACGCCTGTTCATATTCCGTTGGAGTTCCATCCTTAGATTTGCCTAATGAATTTGGCTCCTCCGCAATTTCATTTAACCATTTGGTCAAGTCTCCCTCAAAACCGTTTGCACAAGCTACCTGATATGTTGACATATTGTCGTCGGCTTCTTTTGCTCCGGTTAAGGTCTTGATCCAGTCTGCTTTGGCTTTTTTGTAGCCGTTTTTTACTGCCATTTCATAAGCAGATTCGCCCTGTGGAGCAATTTCTTCACCAACCAGGCTTGCAATCAATTGTTCCTGCGTTCCGGTATAACCGTCATTACATAATGTGCGATATACACCCTTCTGCGGCAAAAGGAAAATAAGTAATAGCGACACACATAGAATCACTGCAACTGATGCTATTATAATGATGTTTCTTTTTTGTCGTTGCTTTCTTCGCTTTGTTGCTGTTACATAGCGTTCTTGCCTTCGTCTTTCCATGCTTATAACTTCCATTTTTACCCTCTCTTCTCCGCTTGAACCACCGAAACAATCAGTTTGGTATGTTCTGTACGGGCTTCGTTGAAGCGACGTTTCCGTTTTGCCGCAAGTTTTTCTTCACGGCATATTGGACAACCCGTTGAACTTCTTGAGCGGCTTCGGACTTGGGTACACCAAGAATGACCTTTTTCACATCGGCACCAAACCGGAACAGTGCTGGTATGCGCTATACTGTCCGGGGTGATGGGCAGATTCTTCTCTGTGTCCCATTCATCCAAAATACGCTGCCTACTATTTTCTTCGCAATAACTTTTCAAGCTCACATTTCATCGCCTCCTCTTAATAAGCACACTTCAATATGCAATTACTGCACCCAAGGCTTTGCTTTCGCATATTTTTAAGAGGACAAGAGAGACTTAGTGGTTATTACATAACCACTAAGGGGATATCCCCTTAAAATTTTTCTTATTTTTGAATTTTATTTGTCTTCTATTGCAAAGAAACAAATATTATGGTACACTATGATTATAACTTACACCCTAAGGTTCAAGTCAATGGCTTTTCTGTGATTTTTTTGAAAGTTTTTTAAGGAGAATCCCGCTATGAAAAAATACGACGATACTTTATTCAAAATCGGAGACATAATGAAGATTATGGGCATCACCCGTAAGACACTTATTGTTTACGAGGAAATGGGCCTTTTAACTCCAGCTGTTAAAGATGAGGAAAGTGGATACCGTTATTACTCGGCAGATAATATGACGCAAATTCGTTCAATCCGTTCTTTGCAGGCACTTGGGTTATCGCTTAAAGAGGTAGCAGAATATTACTACGATACTAACAATATCGACACACATTTAGATCGACTTATGAAGTTGCGTGCTTCCCTGGATCGAAACATACAGATATTGCAGGCGCGCGCTGCCAAGCAAGGCGATTTAACCGTTCGCAAAACCTCTCTGCCTCGGCAGGTCTGCTTCTGTCACCGTTATGTATGCGAAAATATTTCCGAAGCAGCCAATGTTTTGCGTGATACCTATATCGCCGCAGCCAACACGGGAAAGATGTCCATGCTCGGTCGTATGTTTACCATGCGAATGTCACCGATGACAGAGAAATTGGATATTATGTGCTGTATCCCCGTTGAGGATGATTATATCGGACAGGAGCGTCTGGAGTTTGCAGAAACACAGGCTTTGTGCATCTATTATCGTGGCCCATACGAGGGAACAGGTACTGCCATTCGTGCGCTTATGGAATACATTGAGGAAAATAATATTGAAATCACGGGAGCGTTCCGTTCCATTTATATGGAAGGCCCACCCAACCGTGGAGAAAATAGTGCAGACTACATTACACAGATTGCTGTTCCGGTTAAGGGATAATCATAATTCATTATTGCAATATAATTATTTTGATTGTTATGCTATTGGAAATAAAGCAAAGGTGCCGAAATCACTTCTGACTTCGACACCTTTTTTGTTTATGATGCGTCTTTTTTTGCCTGCTCTTCTGCTACTTGATTTGCTGTTTATAACATATTTTCAATAAAGATTCCATATCCCCTTGTTGGATCGTTCACAAGCACATGTGTTACGGCGCCGATGAGTTTACCGTTCTGGATTATAGGGCTGCCCGACACGAGTGTGTCAATATAGGACCAACAAATCAATCATAGATCCATCCCTTGATTGCCATCATCTCTCTTCTTCAAATTCTTCAGACATTACCCAGCAATCATATTCATATTTCGCTTTCTTGCGATCTTCTTCTCCTTTTTTCTTTTGTTGCTCTGCAACTTTTCCGCAAAGCAAAAATACAGATAAAAACTTAAGTAAAAACATATTCTATCCCTCATCATTTTTTAATCAATTGAATACTTCCGCGTTGATTTTTTGCTATTCCTGCCCAATCCAGTATTGCTGCCAGCACGAAGACAGGGTCAAAAGTAGAATCACCATAATTCTTTTTGAAATAATTGATAGCAATAGCACCCATTACTGTATCCGGCGTACATTTTCCGTAACCCACTTTATCTTCTTTATTGTGACCACAGCCTTTAGGGGCTTTTCCATCTTTAGAAGATAGAAGCAGATCAATAATGGTGTCAAAAATATCGAAATGATACTTTTGATTGCCCAGTTTATCGCTTGCGAACATTGTTCCGCCTTCAGTTAAAATAACAGTACAAAGTTTGCCGTCCAATAAAGAGATAGAAACTTTCCCTCCGGCGTCATACAATTTTCTTTGAATTATATCTGAAGCTTTATTGCTGTTTGTTTTTAAATTATTCATACTTCCCATTTCGATCTCCATTTCTTCTTTTTGACTTTCTATTCCTAATGCTGCCAACAATTGTTCCAATCTTTTCTTAACAGTAGGATAAGACATTTTTGTTTCCTCGCAAACTTCTTTAATATTTCCTCTTGCTTTTAAAAATGTAAAAAGAAATTCACCCTGTTCTTTCGAAAGCTTATCGTAAGGCGATAGTCCGTATTCTGTAGGAAATTCCGCCTTACAATTTCGACACGCTAACTTGGCTAAATAGAGTTCCCCGCTGCAAACGGGGCAAAATCGATGTTTCAAATATTTCATAATAATTCCTCCCTTACAAAACATATGATAACAGAATATTAACTAAACGTCAATAGATGTATTTAAAAATCTTAATATCTTGTTTCTGTGTATAGAGATTTTATTAATATCTTTCTCTTTTTCGCAAAACAGAAAATTGCCAATTAAACAATGCTCAGTTGGCGAAACGAAGATATCGATAGAAGGGTTGCCGGGCGCAAGCCCGACAAGAAGAGGCAAAAAGCAGGTCAAAAGACCTGCTTTTTTATTCATTTGCCGAGAGCATATTTTCAATAAAGATGCCGTAGCCGCGGGTTGGGTCGTCGACAAGGACGTGAGTTACGGCGCCGATGAGCTTACCGTTCTGAATTATGGGACTGCCGCTCATTCCGCGGACTATTCCGCCTGTTTTTTCGATAAGGCGGTCATCTGTGATTTTTATTACCATGTTCTTTGTTTCTGACAGGTTATTATTTATCTTCTCGATTTTTATATCATAAGCGATAGTTTCCGTACCGCCGACACAGGAAAGGATCTGCGCCTTTCCTGTTTTTATTTCACTTTTGAGTGCAATATCACAGCTTTGCATATCGGAAAAGCGTTCGGTCACGCAAATTGCAGAAAGTCCGGTACCCCTGTTCTCCATAAGCACACCGATAGTTTCGTCTTCGATAAAAGAGCCTTCAAGCTGACCCGGTGCACCCTTTTCACCCTTTGTAACACCCTTTATATTTGCAAGCACAAGCTCACCTGACAGCACAGGCATTATAAGTCCCGTATCGGTATCGGACACCGAATGTCCAAGCCCTACGAGCGTATTTTCATCCTTATCATAAAAAGAAAGCATACCGATGCCCGCCGTACTGTCGCGCACCCACAGACCTATCCTGTAATTATTATCGCTGTCATCGGCAACAGGTGTGACACTTGCTTCAAACTGCACGTTATTGCGTTTTACGACCGCGGTCTGCGCTTTGCCTTCCGACTTTGCAACCTGTTCGATAAGCTGTTCGTTTGATTTGATTTTCACCCCGTTATAGCTGAGAATAATATCACCCTCGCGGATACCCGCAGAGTAAGCAGGGTTACACACCTTTCCGTTTGCAATAAAATCGGTTATATCGACAACTATAACTCCGTCAGTATAAAGCTTTACACCGAATGCCGTGCCAAGAGGTACAAGCTTTTTATTTTCAAGAACGGTCACACGCGCAGTTTTTATCGGCAGAAAATTCAAAAGCTTTACCTTGGCGGTGTACCTTCCCGCCTTAAGCGAACCGTTATTTAATACAGACGCCTCTTCAACTCCGACGTCAAGCGAAATAATGCCCGAACTGTCCTGTACAGGCTGTCCTGCAAAAAAAGAATAGTCATCGGGAATTTTTCCTATAAACAGACCGACAAACAACGCTATCACAAGAATTATTGATACTGTTTTTTTCATATTTCATCACCTTCCGTATTATTTTTTACGGACAGTGATATAAATAATCATACAAACAATTAAAAAAGACTTGTAAAAAATTGTAACATACATTATTATATAAGGTGTATGGCGTGAAAATTCACGCTATATTAAATTAAAACGGCGTGCCCCTTGCCGCAAATCGGCAACCGTGGCACATGCCAAAATCTTCATTTGCCGCTTATGGAGATTTTTCATTTCTTTTTGCGCTAATGCTTTAGCGGCAAAATGGAGATAATCATAACAAAGGAGCAAGTATCTTGAAACCCAACGTTACAATGATAATAGCCGGAATTTTTATTTTTCTGCTTGTCACGATTTTTTGCGCTTCCTTTTCCGCAAGTCTTGCACAGCTTAAGGGCAGAAGCAGAAAATGGGGATTTATCGGTTTTATATTCGGTATTATCGGACTTATAATCGTTTGCTTTTTGCCTTCAAAAAGAGATGACGGTGTACAGACAAATCCGATAAGACACGTCATTTCAAGAATGCCGTCGCTTTCGCGAAAAACGATAGCGGTTATTGCAGCCCTTGCAGGCGTTGCGCTTATCACGCTTGTTTTATATGACGTGTTACCGACTGTCATACAGAACTACCGCTATGAACAGCAGATAACGAAAGAAAACATGAACACCGCACAGCCAAAGCAGATCGCGACTGCGGTGTCGGATATTTTCGCAGGAAACGAGAGCAGTTTTGTAATTGCCGAAAACGGAAGCGTATACTGCTTCGGCAGAAGGCTGCCCAAAGCAATTGCCGAAGGAAGCGCGATTATTTACGAGCACGCTTCAAAGATAGCATCAACCGAAAGCGTATGCTACGTTCTTACAAAGGACGGTCATCTGTACGGAATGGGTGACAACTCCATGCTTCAGCTTCCCGGTGTTGTGGGAAGTACCGAGGAGTTTGTACTTATAGCTGAAAACGTCGTTGATTTTTCGCTTTCCGAAACAACGGCGGGATTTATTAAAACAGACGGCAAGCTGTACATGTACGGAGACGGCGCTCACGGTCAGCTTGGCCTCAGTTCAAATCTTGATTCTGCAGAGCCTGTCGCGGCGCTCGGAGACGTGACCAAGGTCATATGCGAAGCAACCTACACGCTTGCACTTCAGAAAAGCGGAGAAGCAGTCGTCTTCGGCGCCAACGATTTCGGACAGATGGCAAACGCTGAGCCGATGCTGAACCACCCTGTTACAGTAATGTCAGGCGTGCAGAAAATAGCAGGCGGTGACGGATTCATAATGCTCCTTGACAGCGCGGGTACGCTCTTTACGTGCGGCGCAAACGACTGCGGTCAGCTCGGAAACGGCACAAACGAAAACGGCGCACAGTTTACACAGATACTTACAGGCGTTACAGATATTGCGGCGGCAAAAAAATCGGCATTCGCCATTCTTGCAACAGGTGAGCTCTATTCATGGGGACAGAACGCGGTCGGTCAGCTCGGCTGCGGATCGCTTGTAAATCAGAATCTTCCCGTCAAGACGGCGACTGACGTTGTTTCTGTAAGGACAAGCGGTCTTCATACCGTTATTTTTACCAAAAACGGACAGGTGCTTTCAACAGGCTTTAACAACTGCGGTCAGCTTGGAAACGGTAAGGCAAGAGACGGTTTTTCGACACTTGTTAACATTAAGAAATAGGAGAAAGATCTATGCTACTGAAAATTTCCATTATTCTTGCGGCAGTATCGGTAATCTGTCTTGCAGGCTACGTCTTTCTTACAAAAACCAAAGCAAAGCAACAGTCGGTATTGTTGAAAAGAACTGTCGCAACACTTGCTCTTCTGACAGCAATAGGCGCCGCGGTATTTGCGGTAATATTCTGCAGAGCCAATCACATAAAGCTGTTCAACAGACTTAAATCATACGACCCTGTAGCAACCTACACTTCGTCAGTCACCAAAGACGGCGTAGACAATGCATTTTTATATCTTCCCGATTCTGTTTTTTCCTATGACGGTGAGTTTTACTTTAAAAACGGAAAGAACGATCTGTTCAGGCTTGAGACTTCTACGACGGTCGGAGAGGACGGAAGCACTTTTGAAAGCTACAGCGCAAAAACAGTTGAAAACGAGGTGCTTTACGTCGGCGGATGTAAAACGCTGAGGGCCACGATCACCGCACAAAAGGAATTAAAGCTTGACGGTTATTTCAAGTATTCGGAATACGACGGTCAGAAGATAAGCTTCAAAAACAAGATCGTTGCCGAAAACGTTGAGTTCTGCGCGCTCACAGACAACTCGCTCGTATACATCACCACTGCGGGAGACATGTTCGTTCAGGGCTTTAATGAATACGGTCAGCTGGGCGACACCACCGCAAAAAACAAAGACACCGCCACTCTTGTAAGCTCGGATATGTCGAAATGCGCTATTTCGGATACTCATTCCATGACTGTCGACAAATTCGGCAATCTGTCTGCTGTCGGGGACAATTCCTATTCACAGCTCGGAAACAAGACGGCAATCCCTACCAACGTCCCCGTACCGATAATGAAGGGCGTAAAAGACGTAAAGGTAGGCAACTTTTATTCGGTTGTACTCACAGTTAACGGTGAAGTGCTCACTGCGGGATTAAACGAAAAGGGACAGCTCGGAAACAGCGGTGAGGCCTTTAAGGCTGAGCTTGTGCCGATACTGACAGGCATACAAAAAATCGACGTAAACGGCGACACATGCGCGGCACTCACCTATTCGGGTGAACTTTACGTATGGGGTGACAACACGTCATACAAAGCAGGCTTTGCAGGAGAATCAATTTTGCCTACACCTGTAAAGATCGCAAGCGACGTATATGATTTTGCGCTTTCTTCCGATTCTGTTGCAATGATAAGCAACAACAGAGACGTATTAAAAACAAGCCTTAACGGCGGTGTTACAAACGTCACTCCCGCAATTACTTTTAACGCTCAGATTCCGGGAATGTACAAGGATAACACGGATCCTGCAACAGACGCGACGACCGATGCTGTATAAAAAATTTAAAAAATATAAAAAAACACTTGCAATTAGCATTCCGACATGATATAATGTGTCGGTCTAATGAAACAAATATAAAAGAGGTGAAAGAAATGAGAGAGGGTATCCATCCCAATTACGATAAAGCTGTTGTTAAATGTGCATGCGG
>JAZPZR010000132.1:0-4772 GCA_045544795.1 Eubacteriales bacterium | reverse complement strand
CACACCAGCAAACAACGCCATTGATTATAAACCAAAGTTTTACTTTTGTCAACACTTTTTTTCGAAATTCAGTCAAAAATAGACAAGAAAAATTTTTCCAAAAAAACTCTTGACAGCATTATTTTAATATGTTAGAATCTTAAAATGTACCATAATGGGTTTTAATGCGATTTTGACGTTTTTTATATGGTTAAAACGTAGAAATTTCAAGGCTTTTTGAACGAAATTATGGTGTATTTGCTAATAATTAATAAAAATATAAAGGGACGGAGTGATGGTATTTATGCCAAAATTAAAAGTTTTGGGCAAAAATGAAAGAATGAGTTTTTCCAAAATTGATGAAATTCTTGAAATGCCGAATCTTATCGCAATTCAGAAAGATTCATATAATTGGTTTTTGGAAAAAGGCTTGAAAGAAGTTTTTGAAGACGTATCTTCGATCGTTGACTATTCAGGCAATATCGTTCTTGATTTCATCGATTACAAGATGGACGAAAATCCCAAGTATACGATTGTTGAGTGTAAAGAGCGTGATGCGACGTATGCTGCACCTCTTAAAGCTCTTGTAAGGCTTACCAATAATGAAACAGGTGAGATAAAAGAGCAGGAGATATTTATGGGCGAATTCCCCATAATGACAGACAGCGGAACCTTTATCATCAACGGTGCCGAGCGTGTCGTTGTTTCACAGCTTGTTCGTTCACCCGGTATTTATTATTCTAATGCTCTTGATAAGAGCGGTAACCCTGTTTATACCACGACTGTTATTCCTAACCGCGGTGCATGGCTTGAGTACGAGTCGGATTCCTCGAATGTAATATCTGTCAGAATCGATAAAAACCGTAAACTCCCGATTACAACTTTTGTACGTGCATTAGGTGCTTTTGTTGATCAGGATAAATACAGTCCTTTCTGTGATATGCAGCTTGGTGATACCGAGGTTATCAAGGAAATATTCGGTGATAACGATTTTCTTCTTAAGACTCTTGAAAAGGATATTACCGTTGATACTGAGGGTGCGCTTATCGAGGTTTATAAAAAGATTCGTCCCGGTGAGCCTGCGACCGTCGAAGGTTCAATGACCCACATAAATAATCTTTTCTTTGACGATAAGCGTTACGATCAGTCACGTGTCGGTATTTTCAAATACAATCTTAAGCTTGCGCTTGCTGACAGAATTTTCGGTCACGTACTCGCTGACATAGTTGTTAATCCTATGACAGGTGAGATTATTGCCGAGGCAGGCAATAAGATAACAAAAGACCTTGCGAAGACTATTGAAAATTCAGGTGTATTCTGCGTTAAGCTTGACGTTAACGGTAAAGAGGTTCCTGTTTTCTCAAACGGCATGGTTGACATGTCAAACTTTGTAAGCTTTGATCCCGCAGAGTGCGGCATAGTTGAAAAGGTAAGATTTAACGTTCTTAAAGAGATTCTTGAGGCTTGTTCCAATGACGATGAAATCAAAGAGCAGTGCACACTCCGTGCGATTGAACTTGTTCCCAAGCACATTGTCATTGATGATATGATGGCTTCTATTAACTATATTTTCGGTATGGTTTACGGCATCGGAACGTCTGATGACATTGACCATCTCGGAAACAGACGTATCCGTTGCGTAGGTGAGCTTCTTCAGAATCAGTTCAGAATCGGTTTTGCAAGAATGGAGCGTACAATCAAAGAGCGTATGACACTTCAGGATCTTGATGTTGTTACACCTCAGGCACTTATTAACGTACGTCCTGTTGTTGCTGCAATTAAAGAATTCTTTGGTTCATCACCGCTTTCGCAGTTCATGGATCAGAATAACCCTCTTGCAGAACTTACTCATAAGAGACGTCTTTCTGCGCTTGGTCCCGGCGGTCTTTCGAGAGATCGTGCAGGCTTTGAAGTCCGTGACGTTCATTACACACATTACGGAAGAATGTGTCCTATTGAAACTCCTGAAGGTCCTAACATCGGTCTTATTTCTTACCTCGCATCTTTTGCCCGAATTAATGAGTACGGTTTTATCGAGGCGCCTTACAGACGTGTTGATAAAGAAACAGGCGTTGTTACAAATGAAATCGTTTATATGACGGCCGATATCGAGGATAATTATACCGTTGCTCAGGCTAATGAGCCGCTTGATGAGCAGGGCAGATTTATCAATAAGATGGTCACTGCCCGCCGCCGTGAAGAAATCATCGAAATAGAAAAAGAACGCATTGATTATATGGACGTTTCACCTAAGATGATGGTTTCGTGTGCTACGGCATTCATTCCCTTCCTTGAAAACGATGACGCGAACCGTGCTCTCATGGGTGCTAACATGCAGCGTCAGGCTGTTCCGCTTCTTCGTACTGAGTCACCTGTTGTAGGTACAGGTATGGAGTATAAGTCAGCTCACGACTGCGGTTGCTGTGTTGTTTCAAAGCGTGCAGGTACTGTTGAGTACGTAAGCGCAACAAAGATCGTTATCAGAACTGATGACGGTGACAAGGATGAGTATGAGCTTATTACTTTCCTTCGCTCTAACCAGGGTACTTGTATAAATCAGAAGCCTATAGTTGACGTCGGTGACAGAATTGAAGCTGATGAAATCATTGCCGACGGTCCTTCGACCGCTAATGGTGAGATTGCCCTCGGTAAGAATATGCTTATCGGTTTTGTTACCTGGGAAGGTTACAACTACGAGGATGCTGTTCTCCTTAATGAGAGACTTGTTAAAGACGACGTGTTCACGTCGATTCATATAGAAGAGTACGAGATTGAAGCAAGAAGCACAAAGCTCGGACCGGAAGAGATCACACGCGAGATTCCCAACGTTGGCGATGACGCACTCAAAGATCTCGACGCACGCGGTATTATCAGAATCGGTGCAGAGGTAAGAAGCGGTGACATTCTTGTTGGCCGTGTTACACCTAAGGGTGAGACAGAACTTACAGCTGAAGAAAAACTTCTTCGTGCAATTTTCGGCGAAAAGGCCAGGGAAGTAAGAGATACTTCGCTTCGCGTTCCTCACGGTGAGTACGGTACTATCATTGATGTAAAAATATTCACTCCCGAAAACTCCGACGAGCTTTCACCCGGTGTTAATAAGGTTGTTCGTTGCTATATCGCACAGAAGAGAAAGATTTCTGTCGGAGATAAAATGGCCGGCCGTCACGGTAATAAGGGTGTCGTTTCAAGAATTCTTCCGCAGGAGGATATGCCTTATCTTCCCGACGGTACACCTCTTGATATCGTACTTAACCCCCTCGGCGTTCCTTCACGTATGAATATCGGACAGGTGCTTGAGGTTCATCTTGGCCGTGCTGCTATGGCACTTGGTTGGAAGATCATGACTCCTGTATTTGACGGTGCTGTTGAACAGGATATCAGAGAATGTCTTGAAATGAAGGGACTTGATCCCGATGGTAAGACAGTTCTTTATGACGGCAGAACAGGTGTTCCGTTTGATAACCGTGTAACAGTAGGTTATATGTACTTCCTTAAACTCCATCATCTTGTTGATGATAAGATTCATGCTCGTTCAACAGGTCCTTACTCACTTGTTACTCAGCAGCCTCTTGGCGGTAAAGCACAGTTTGGCGGTCAGCGTTTCGGTGAGATGGAGGTTTGGGCACTTGAAGCTTACGGTGCTGCATATACACTTCAGGAAATCCTTACTGTTAAATCTGACGATATCGTCGGACGTGTTAAGACATATGAGGCTATCGTTAAAGGACAGAATGTTCCTAAACCCGGTATCCCCGAGTCATTTAAGGTTCTTGTAAAAGAACTTCAGTCACTTGCTCTTGACTTTAAGGTTCTTTCAAAAGATATGCAGGAAATCGACCTTAAAGAAACGTTTGAAGATGACGATGATGATATCTATGATGATAAGTTCAGAAAGAAAGCCGAAAGCGGTGTAGGTGTAGACGAAGTCCTTGAGGATATTGAAGATACCGATGCAGAGCTTGAGGAATCAGATGACGAAAATCTTGAAGAAGAGGTTCTTGACATCGATAACGAAGAATGGGATGAATCTTCTGAAGAAGACACAATGGATGATCTGTTCATAGATATTGAGTAATTTTACACATACGACTTGAAAGGAGTATTATTTATATATGGAATTCAATACTTTTGAAGCCATAAAGCTTGGTCTTGCATCTCCTGAAAAAATTAGAGAGTGGTCATACGGCGAAGTAAAAAAGCCTGAAACAATTAACTATAGAACTCTTAAGCCCGAAAAGGAAGGTCTTTTCTGTGAAAAGATTTTTGGAGCTACAAAGGACTGGGAGTGTCACTGCGGTAAGTATAAGAGAATCAGATTCAAGGGTAAGATTTGTGACAAGTGTGGCGTAGAGGTCACAAAAGCGAAGGTGCGCCGTGAGAGAATGGGACATATTGAGCTTGCAACTCCCGTGTCTCATATCTGGTACTTTAAGGGTATTCCTGCCCGTATGGGTCTTATGCTTGATCTTTCACCCAAGGAACTTGAAAAGGTACTTTATTTTGATTCATACATCGTAACCGATCCCGGTGATACGCCTCTTGAAAAGAAGCAGTTACTCACTGATACAGAGTATGCTGAGATGAGAGAGCGTTATGAAAATGACTTCAGAGCCGGCATGGGTGCCGAATATATTAAAGAACTTCTTGCTGAGATCGACCTCGAAGAAACTTCTAAAGAACTTAAAGAAGCGCTTGAAGAGGCTACAGGTCAGAAGCGTGCCAAGATTATCAAGAAAATAGAGGTTGTTGAAGCGTTTAAAAACTCTGGCAACCGCCCTGAGTGGATGATT
>JAZPZR010000131.1:0-4942 GCA_045544795.1 Eubacteriales bacterium | reverse complement strand
GTTGTATCCTGTCTTGATAATGTTTATTTTTCTGACCCACGGTATTCTGTTGACAACGCGCTTGGCACAGCTTTCATGTGCGCGTATGATAGGAAACTATATAATGAATAATGTTATTACAGTATTTGAGTTAACTAAATACATAAAAGGTATTCTCGAAACCGATGTGAAGCTGATGAACTTTACAGTGTCGGGCGAGATATCCAATCTGACTGTGCATCGCACCGGACATCTGTATTTTGCTATCAAAGATGAAAATGCGGTGATAAACGCGGTTATGTTCCGAGGAAATACCTCTTCATTAAAATTCAAGCCTGAAAACGGTCAGAAAATAATTGCCAAAGGCAGAATTTCAGTTTTTGAGCCTGCAGGCAGGTACCAGATACTTGTTAATTCGATGGAAATTGACGGTATCGGCGATTTGTATGTCGCCTACGAAATGCTTAAAAAAAAGCTTGAGGCTGAAGGACTTTTTTCTGCATCGCATAAACAAAGACTTCCTAAAATACCTAAAACTATCGGCGTAATTACGTCTCCCACAGGCGCTGCAGTACGTGATATTATCAATGTTCTGGGCAGACGTTTTCCATATAGCAATGTTTTACTTTACCCTTCGCTTGTGCAGGGCGAAGGAGCGCCGAAGCAGCTTATAAAGGCGCTTGATTTTTTTGATACAACACGCGTTGCCGATGTAATTATAATCGGTAGAGGCGGCGGCTCTATCGAAGATTTATGGGCATTCAACAATGAGGAACTTGCTTATCGCATATATAATATGTCAATTCCGGTTATTTCTGCAGTCGGTCATGAGATCGACTTTACGATCTGCGATTTTGTTGCAGATATGCGTGCGCCGACACCGTCGGCGGCGGCAGAGATTGCTGTTCCCGATACTGATGAGATGGTGTCGAAGTTTGATAACGTAAACAAACGTCTTAAATTGTTGCTTAAAAAGAAGATAGATACATGTATTCAACGCTATTCTTCTGTGGCGTCGAGCCGCGTTCTGAACGATCCGAACTATCTGATCGATAACAGACAGCTTTTACTTGACTATAGCTTTGAAAAACTGTGTTCTTCTTATGAAGCTTCATTTAAAAGTTACGTCAATTCATTCGAAAAACTCTCTGCAAAGCTTGACGCTCTCAGTCCTCTCAAGATAATGAGCAGAGGTTACCTTTTTGCTAAAAGCGATGATGGAAATATAGTTAAAAGTGTTATGGATATTTCAACCGGTGATACGATTCACCTTGAACTTAGTGACGGTAAAGCTGATTGTACCGTAAAAAACGTGAACGGAGTCTGATTATGGAAAATAATATTACTTTTGAACAGTCACTTATGCGTCTTGAAAGCATAGTAAAGGAATTAGAAAGCAGTGACGTTTCACTTGATGAATCTCTCGCTCTTTTTGAGGAGGGGGTCAAGCTTTCGGGTGTATGCTCCAATCTCCTTAAAAATGCCAAGCAGAAGGTAGATATACTGATTGAGTCTGCCGACGGAATTAAAAAAGAAACATTTTCGTCCAATGAATAAATATGTTGATACTGTAAACTTAATAGCAGACAGACTTGATAAGCTTTCAAATTATGAGAAAACTACGTATGCTGAGCTTTTGCAGGCAGAGAAATACTCGCTTACTGCAGGCGGAAAACACCTGAGGGGTCTGATCTTGATAAAATGTGCCTCTCTTGGCGGTGTCAGTGAAGGCGATGCTCTTGATTTTGCATGCGCACTTGAAATGGTACATACCTATTCGCTTATTCACGACGATCTTCCTGAAATGGATAATGACGATATGCGAAGGGGTATGCCGACCTGCCATATAAAATTCGGGTCGGATATTGCACTTCTTGCAGGAGATGCTTTACTTACCAAAGCTTTTTCGGTTATTGCATCTCAAACCGGTGTTTCTTCCGATAAAAGAATTGAGTGTGTAAAGATCCTCGCCGATAAGTGCGGTGAACACGGTATGCTTGCCGGTCAAGTTATTGACAAATCAAGTGAAGGAATAAGTATAAGTCTTGACGTTCTTGACGAGCTTCACTCGAGAAAAACAGGTGATATGTTTAAAGCTGCAGTACTTATGGGGTGTACTCTAGGCTCTGTCGACAGTTCTGTTACCGAAAAGCTTATTGAATATATATCTTTACTCGGACTTGCTTTTCAGATCAAAGACGATATTCTTGACGTAACGTCATCTTCTGATGTATTGGGTAAAAACGTATTAAGTGATGAGAAATCATTTAAATCAACTTACGTTACAATTTACGGACTTGATAAGTCTTTTGAAATTCTAAATGATATAATTTCTCAGGCTATTGTAATAGCTGAGCAGATCGGTGATGAGTTTTTTATTGATCTTGCAAATTATTTTTTAAAAAGGGACAAGTAGTCGGTGAATTTTAAATTACTTGAAAATATAATATCACCATCCGATATAAAAAACATGTCGATTGACGAACTTAATCTTCTTGCGGCTGAAATTCGCGAGGCGCTGATACTTAACGTTTCAACGACAGGCGGTCATCTTGCGAGTAATTTGGGTATAGTCGAACTGACTATTGCTCTTCACCGTGTATTTGATTCTCCTGATGATAAAATCGTATTTGACGTCGGACATCAAAGTTACGTTCATAAGATGTTGACAGGAAGATTTAAAGAGTTTTCAACTCTTCGCCAAAAGAATGGGTTATCGGGATTTCCGAACCCTGAAGAAAGCGGACACGATATATTCAAAACAGGTCATAGTTCCACCTCGATTTCTTCCGCTCTCGGTCTTGCGTGGGCAATGTCCCTTAACGGTAACGACTGCACGTCTGTTGCAGTAATTGGGGACGGTTCAATGACAGGCGGTCTTGCCTATGAAGGACTTAATAACGCGGGTAATTCGAAAAAGAATATTATTGTTGTTCTTAATGATAACAATATGAGTATATCGCCAAACGTCGGCGCTATTGCGAAGTCTTTGACCTACATGCGTAACAAGAGATCTTACTTCAGATTCAAGGATGCAGTCGGCAATCTTATTGTCAAAACTCCGTTTATCGGAAGAGGGCTTTACAGACGGTTGGTTAAAGTTAAATCTGCGGTAAAATCATATTTTTACTCTTCAAATATATTTGAGGGAATGGGATTTAAGTATATCGGACCTGTTGACGGTCATGATATTGAACTTCTTTCACGTGTTTTAACCCGCGCAAAATCACTTAAATGTCCTGTTCTTGTTCATGTGAAGACTAAAAAAGGAAAGGGTTATTCTTTTGCTGAAAACAGTCCGTATGAATTTCACGGAGTGGGTGAGTTTAACGTTGTAACGGGCAGTGCGGATACCGTTAAGAAAACGACCTATACCGATAAATTCGGAGAAACGATAGTTGATATAGCAAAAAACAATTCTAGTGTTTGCGCAATTACAGCGGCAATGGGACCCAACTGCGGTCTTTCCGAATTCAGAAAACAGTTTCCTGACAGATATTTTGACGTTGGTATTGCGGAGTCTCACGCAGTTACTTTTGCAGCAGGGCTTGCAAAGATGGAAAAAATTCCTGTCTTTGTTGTTTATTCAACGTTTTTACAACGTTCGTACGATCAGATAATTCATGATGTATCATTGCAAAAACTTAAGGTCGTTTTTGCAATAGACCGTGCCGGCATTACAGGGGAGGATGGAGAAACGCATCAGGGACTTTTTGATATTCCGATGCTTTTACCTGTACCGAATATCAATATTTTCTGTCCCACGACTGCAGGTGAACTTGACTTGTTTTTAAGACGCGCAATAAATAATGAAGATTTTTCATCTTTTGTGCGCTATCCTAAAGCAAACTGTGTATCTTTAGATGGATATCCTTTTGAAGATACCGATCGTGACTGGACCTTCGTTGAAAAATCTTCCTCTGTTGCAGTTGTTTCCTATGGCAGACAGATGCTTGAAGTTGTGAATGCTACAGATAATATAAAGGTCGATTTATTTAAACTCAATCTTATTAATAAATTTGACGATGAGTTTGTTGCTAAACTCATAAATTACAAAAGTATTATCTTTGTTGAAGAATGTTATAAAAACGGAAGCGTCGGCAGCATGCTGGAATGTTGCCTTATTTCAAGCGGTTTTAACGGTCGGTTTATTCATAAGGCGATCGACAATACATTTATCAAACATTCTACTCAGAACGAGGCTAAAGAGCTTTGCGGAATCGATGCTGTGTCAATTAAAAATATAATTAAGGATGAGATACAACTGTGCGATTAGATGTTTATTTGAGTTCGGAAGGTTATTGTGACAGCAGAAATATTGCACGCGCATATATAGACGACGGCAAAGTTACTGTTAACGGTAACGTTATTACCAAGGCTTCGTACAGTGTACCTGATGATGCTGTTGTTGAGGTTGATAAGACACAGTTTGATTTTGTTGCGCGTTCTGCGCAAAAACTGATTACTGCAGCAAAAGCATTTTCACTTGATTTTACAGATAAGATCGCTGTTGACCTCGGCTCGTCAACAGGCGGATTTTGTCAGGTGATGCTGCTAAACGGTATTAAAAAAATTTATGCGGTTGATATAGGTACTGCACAGCTTCACTCTAAAATTCGTAACGATGAAAAAGTTGTTGTGATGGAAAATACAAATGCACGGTATATTTCCAAGGTTGATTTTGATGACGAAATTGACGTTGTGACATGTGACCTTTCTTTTATTTCGGTTAAATATGTTTTTGACAGCGCCTATGATGTTCTCCGTCACGGAGGAGAATTCGTTTGTCTTATAAAACCGCAATTTGAGGTTGGAAAAAGATTTGTCGGGAAAAACGGTGTCGTTAAAGATAAACGCGCAATAGTAATGTGTGTTAATGAGATAATTGATTACGCGTTGCACGTTGGTTTTTCTGCGAGTGATATATCTTTTTCGGGTCTTGCGGGGGAAAGCGGAAATAAGG
>JAZPZR010000130.1:0-6809 GCA_045544795.1 Eubacteriales bacterium | reverse complement strand
TATGACGATCAGCTTGGTGTGTCTCTCGGCAAGCCCGTTGATTCATCGTATGCAGACCTTGCTCCTTTTGAGTACGGTGAAACAGAGCAGGCAAAAATCGCAGCGGGAGAAAAAGTATTCCCCCACATTTTCGGTACAGATGCTATGGGTCGTGATTATTTTATCAGAATAGTTTACGGCACAAGAATCTCTCTTGCAGTTGGCTTTTTTGCAAGTCTTATCGTTCTCGTAATCGGTATGACAGTCGGTTCTATCGCGGGCTATTGCGGCGGTAAGGTCGACATCTTTATCATGAGAATTGTTGATATTATCTATTCACTTCCGGATATGCTCATGGTTATTCTCCTTGCTGCAGCGCTTAAGCAGTCGGGACTTAATGAAGCTATTAAAGGCACTGTTCTTGAAAAGATCGGACCTAACATTATAAGTTTGTTTATCGTTTTCGGTCTTCTCTATTGGGTATCAATGTCACGTCTTATCCGCGGTCAGATCCTTTCACTCAGAGAGCAGGAATACGTTCTTGCAGCACGTGCCTGCGGCGCAAAAGGCAGCAGAATCATTACAAAGCACCTTATGCCCAACTGTATCGGTGTCGTTATTATTTCAACAGCACTTCAGATACCCAGCGCAATATTTACAGAGAGCTATCTTTCATTCCTCGGTCTCGGTGTTAACGCGCCCATGCCGTCACTCGGTTCTCTCGCGTCAGATGCGCTTAACGGTATCCATTCCTTCCCGCACAGACTTATTATTCCCGCAGTCGTAATTTCACTCATCGTTCTTGCGCTGAATCTCTTTGGTGACGGCCTTCGCGATGCGTTTGATCCCAAGCTTAACAATTAAGGAGGTATAAATTCAAATGGCACTACTTGAAGTAAAAGATCTTCGTACCTCTTTTTTTACAGACGCAGGTGAAGTAAAGGCGGTTAACGGAGTTTCTTACAGCCTCGAAAGAGGTAAAGTATTAGGAATTGTCGGCGAATCAGGTTCAGGTAAATCTGTTTCTGCCTATTCAATATTACAGATCCTTGCACCGACCGGTAAAATCGTCGGCGGTTCAATCAAGTTTGACGGCCAGGAACTTGTCGGCGCAGGTGAAAAGGTTATGAAGGATATACGCGGAAACAAGATTTCAATTGTTTTCCAGGATCCCATGACCTCACTTAATCCCACCTACACGATCGGTCATCAGCTTATGGAGGCCATTCTTCTCCATACAAACCGTAACAGAAAACAGGCTTATGAGCGCGCGGTAGAAATGTTAAGACTCGTCAACGTAAACGAACCGGAAAAACGTATGAAGCAGTACCCTCATGAGTTTTCGGGCGGTATGCGTCAGCGTGTTGTAATTGCTATGGCGCTTGCATGTGAGCCGGACGTACTTATTGCAGACGAACCGACAACTGCTCTTGACGTAACAATTCAGGCGCAGATTCTTGAGCTTATGACCTCACTTCAGAAAGAGTTGGGCATGGCTATCATAATGATCACACATGACCTCGGTGTCGTTGCTCAGATTTGTGATGAAGTTGTTGTTATGTATGCAGGCTCGATCTGTGAACACGGCACTGCAGACGAAATATTCTATAATCCCAAGCATGAGTATACAAAAGGACTTATGCGCTCAATACCGACAGCTACTACAGCAGGTACAAAACTTAAGCCCATCACAGGTACACCTATTGACCTTTTAAATATGCCTGAAGGCTGTCCTTTTGCACCCCGTTGTGATGCAGCGATGAAGGTTTGCATTAAAAAGAACGCAGAAATGTATGATATAAACGAAAATCACCGTGCAGCATGCTGGATGAACGTTAAAAATGCGGTTGATAACGGTGAAGTTAAACTTGAAGAGGTAAAGGAGGAGCAGGAATAATGGCAGATTCGGTCAAAAAAGACACTCCCCTTGTTGAAGTCAAAAACCTCAAACAGTACTTTGATATAAACGTCGGTCTTTTTAAATCAAAGCCTCTAAAAGCTGTTGACGACGTTTCGTTCACCATCAAAAGACGAGAGACTCTCGGTCTTGTCGGTGAGTCAGGCTGTGGTAAAACAACAGTCGGCAGAACACTTTTACATCTTTATAAGCCCACTTCGGGCGAAATCTGGTACGACGGTGCTCAGATAAAAACAAAAAATGATATAAACGAGTTCAGAAAGAAAGCCACCATGGTTTTCCAGGACCCCTATTCATCGCTCAATCCGCGTATGACGGTTGCTGATATCATTGGTGAACCACTTGACGTTCATCAGCTTTATCAGACTAAACAGGAGCGTCAGGAAAGAATTCTTGAGCTCATGTCACATGTAGGACTCAACAGTGAGCATGCATCACGTTATGCTCATGAATTCTCAGGCGGCCAGCGTCAGCGTATAGGTATTGCGCGTTCACTCGCTGTTAATCCTGAATTTATTGTTTGTGATGAGCCTGTTTCTGCACTTGACGTATCAATTCAGGCACAGGTCATAAATATGTTTGATGAACTTCAGGATGAGCTTGGTCTCACCTACCTTTTCATCGCGCATAATCTTTTGGTTGTACGTCATATCAGTGACCGAATTGCAGTAATGTATCTGGGTAAAATCGTTGAGCTTGCAGACGCAGGTGAAATTTACGATCACCCGTTGCACCCCTATTCAAAAGCGCTTATGTCTGCAGTTCCCGTACCCGATCCCAAAATTGCACGTTCAAACGAGCGTATAATGCTTACAGGTGATATTCCCAGTCCGCTTAATGCGCCCTCAGGATGTCCCTTCCGTACACGCTGCCCATACGCAACGGAGCAGTGCGCAGTTGAAACACCTGAATTCAAAGAGGTTTCAACAGGACACTTTGTTGCATGTCATCACGTTGCGGAAATCAACTAACTTCGGTTTGAAATGCGGATATTATAATTGAGAGTGCCAATTATTTCCGCAGTTTAAAACATATATTTTAAGAGAGGAATGTATAAGTATGAAAATGAAGAGAATTCTCGCTTTAGCACTTGCAGTTATCATGCTTCTCGGTGCTACAGCATGCGCTGGCGGTTCATCATCAGGTGACAAATCAGCGGTTCCCACACTCACTTATCTTTATAACACAGACGATAACCACAAGGCTATCGGTGAGTATCTCCAGTCTGCTCTTTCTTCAGTAGGCATCACAATGAACCTCGAAAACCAGGAGTGGAACACCTTCCTTAACACACGTAAGAACGGTGACTACTCAATCGCTCGTAACGGTTGGCTCGCTGACTACAACGATCCTATCTGTTTCCTCGATATGTGGACAAGCGGTTCAGGTAACAACGACGTTCAGTTCGGTAAGGGCGATCATGCAAACCTCGCTATGTACAGCGTTGACCTCACACCCTATGGCGGTGAGAAGGTTGAAAATGCTACATGGGCAGAGACCTATGACGTTCTTATTTCAAAGATCAAAGCAACCACAGACAACACTGCTCGCTATGAAATGATGCACATCGCTGAGGATATGCTCATGGAGACAGGTTGTATCGTACCCCTTTACTACTACACAGATCTCTACATGATAGATGATGCTGTTAACGGTTTCTATACCAACCCCCTCGGCTACAAGTACATGATGTACTCAGATGTTGACGGTAAGACAGATAACCTCAACGTATGTCTCGCTTCAGAGCCTGACACACTTGATCCTGCTCTTAACTCAGCAGTTGACGGCGCTACAATGATCAGCCACCTTTTCTCAGGTCTTGCTAAATGGGAAAACGTTGACGGCAAACTCACAATCGCTGCTGATGCAGCTGAAGAGCTTGTTGAAGGCGTTGTAAACGAAGATGGCACAGTTACTTATACCTACACACTCCGTGAAGGTCTTAAGTGGTCAAACGGCGACGAACTCAAGGCTTCAGACTTTGAGAAGTCATGGAAACGTGCTGCTTCAACAGAGCTTGGTGCTGACTACGGTTACATGTTCGAGGTTGTAAAGGGCTATGCTGACAACAACATCGACGTTACTTCAGACGACGCTGCAAGAACAATCACAGTTACACTTGCTAACTCTGTAGCATATTGGAACGAGCTTCTTGCTTTCCCGACATACTTCCCCGTACACAGCTCAGCATTCAACAACGAGAAATGGGCTACTGATCCTGCTACCTACATCTGTAACGGTGCTTACACCATTTCAGCTTGGGAGCACGACAGCCTTATCACTCTTTCAAAGAATAGCAATTACATCGATGCTGACAAGATCACAATGAACAAGATCAGCTGCTACCTTTCAGACGATGCAAACAACATGCTTGCTAACTTCAAGAACGGCGATTGGCAGCTCATCGACAACGTTCCCACAAACGAAATCTCAACTCTTAAGACAGAGTATCCGGATGAGTTTGTAGTTACAGGTCAGATCGGTACATACTACGTATGCTGGAATATCAATGCAGACCTTCTCCCCGACTCAAAGCTCGAAGGCGTTGAGAAAGAGAAAGCTCAGCAGGAGATCCGTAACGCAGTTGCACTTCTTTTCGATCGCAACCACATTGTAAACAACATTGCTCAGGGCGGTCAGCTTCCCGCTTCTTCATTCGTTGCAATGGGTATGACAGATGCAGACGGTAACGAGTTCTACAAGAACGCTAACAAGGCTGCAGGCAACTCATACGTTGGTTACTACGACGTTTCTGAGACTGCTTTCGAGGGCAACGTAAACGCTGCTGTTGAGACACTTCAGAAGTACTACAACATCGAAGTTGCAAAATAATAAATCCATAATATAAGCCTTTTGATCGCACTCACTAAGGCTTACGGACCTGTAATTCATGAAAGTGAATTACAGGTCCTTTTAATAACCGTCAAGGAGACAACACAATGGATGTTAAAAACAGATTTTTAAAATACGTTTCATTTGAAACAACCTCTGATGAGAATTCAATGACAGTTCCCTCAAGTGAAATTCAGTTGGTGCTTGCCGATTTTCTCGCAAAAGAACTTAAAAGCATGGGTCTTGACAATGCTCACGTCGACAAAAACGGATACGTATACGCAAAGCTCAGCGCATCAGAAGGATGCGAGAACTACGACACGATCGGTCTTATTGCGCATATGGACACGTCCCCTGACGTCTCAGGAAAAGACGTTAAACCTCAGATAATTGCATATAACGGAGGCGATATCCCACTCTCCGACACACAAAGCATAAAAGTGTCTGACTTCCCGTTTATAGAAAAATATATCGGGCAGGACGTCATTGTAACAGACGGTACCACACTCTTAGGCGCTGATAACAAAGCCGGCATTGCCGAAATTTTCACCGCCGTAGAGCATCTTATAAATCACAGCGAAATAAAACACGGTGAAATTGCAATATGCATTACGCCCGATGAGGAAATCGGACGCGGTGCTGACTACTTTGATATTGAAAAATTCAATGCAAAATACGCTTATACTGTAGACGGCGGAGAATTACCCGAAATCGAATACGAAAACTTTAACGGCGCATCTGCAAAAATCACTGTTAACGGTATAAACATTCATCCGGGCTCAGCAAAGAATAAAATGAAGAATGCAGTTTTGCTTGCAAACAAATTTATTTCAATGCTTCCCGAAGAGCAGACTCCTGCACATACAGAAAAGTACGAAGGCTTTTACCACGTAACAGATATTGAAGGTAACGAAACTCTTACAACGATTCATTTAATTATCCGAGATCATGACAGGGTGAAATTTGAAAACAAAAAAGAGTTTATTATAAAAACAGTTGAATATCTTAACGGCATTTACGGTGATAACACCTTTGTTGCTGAGGTAAAAGACAGCTACTATAACATGAAGGAAATGATTATTCCTCATTTTTACGTAGTTGAAAAAGCACAGGATGCTATCAGAAAATGCGGACTTGAGCCCAAGACCGTTGCCATTCGCGGCGGTACAGACGGCGCAAGACTTTCTTTTATGGGACTCCCCTGCCCCAATCTTCCGACAGGTGCTGCAAACTTTCACAGTATACACGAATTTGTTTCTGTTCAGTCAATGGAAAAAGTAGTTGAAATACTTATTGAATTGTTAAAAATACATTGATATAAAAAGCATACGGAATAATCCGTATGCTTTTACTCTTTATAAGCCTTAGGTGTAAAGCCTGTTATATGCCTGAATGTTTTATAGAATCCGCTTGAGCTTGAAAATCCGCATTGCATCGCGGCATCCAAGATGTTTATCTGACTGTTATTCAACAGTTGTATTACTTCATTAACACGGACGTTTGCAATATACTCATTAAATGTCATTCCGGCATATTGCCTGAACAGTCTTGAAAAGTAAGAAGGAGAAAGATAAAACTTTGATGCTACGGCTTCCAAAGACAGCTGCTCGTTGAAGTTGCTTTTTATAAATCCCATCGCCTTTATTATAATATCTTTTTGTTTATTGACTGCAAAATAATCAGGGTTGTATTTCAAAAGACGTGCTGTTTCAATAACAAGATCGGAAAGCTTTGCTTTGATTGATTGTTCCTTATAAATGTTATCACATTCAATTTCATATATAATATCATTAAACTTTTTCGATAGTAAATTACTTTTTTCAAGCAAATTATCGTACATTCCCGTACGTTTAATAAAAAAGTCAGTTATACCATGAAACCCAGATAAAAAAGCAGGTAAAAAATCAATTTGTTCTATTATAAACGGATAGTCAACTATTTCACTTACCGTGCGTATATCCGAACGGCTCATTATTAAGATATCACCTGCTTTGACAGAGTACCTTTTTTTGCCGATATCCCACACACCGCATCCACTTTTTATCCTCACAAATTTAAGTTCATCATAACAAGTCGGAGG
>JAZPZR010000129.1:0-7484 GCA_045544795.1 Eubacteriales bacterium | reverse complement strand
ACAAAGATTATGCCTGTAAAGGCTGCGATGGCTTCGGGATATCTGAATCAATCGGATATCGCAAAAGCAATACTTTATGCATATGAAAATGGTGCGGAAGTAATAAATATGTCGTTTGGCGGCTCTGCCTGCTCAATTGCGGTTCAGGATGCACTCGCAACAGCGTATACACGCTGTGTGCTTGTAGCATCTGCAGGCAACAACGGTTGTCCTAACGAATATGTACCCGGTATGATTTATGCGCCCAACTACCCCTCGGCACTCACCTACGTTCTCGGCGTTATGAGTGTTGACGATAAGGGTGTTGAGTCGTATTTTACAAACTGGGATGTTTATCCGTATAACGGTTTTGAATATGAGTTGTACGCCCCTGGCGACCAGATTATGAGTACTCTTCCAAATGACCGTTACGGAGTTTTGTCGGGTACGTCAATGGCGGCACCTGTTGTTTCTGCCTTTGCGGCGATTTTACGTTCTGAATTTTCAGACCGCGACACTTATCCTACAAAGTTTATTTACGGTCAGCTTGCTGCGACCTCTGAAATTTACGGTACCTGCATAGACCCTGATAAACACGGAGAACACAATCTTCCCCAGGTTGTGGATCTTGAATCAGCGCTTACAAAGCTGCCTGTACCTGACATTGGTCTTAACGACTATGCTCTGTTTGATACCGAAGGTCTTGCACAGGATAAAAATGCTGAAAATAACGGTGACGGTGTGATTGATGCAGGCGAGACGGTCGCACTTGGTCTTACTCTTCGTAACCGTTGGGGTATGAGTGAAAATACAATGGTAACACTTGATACTCTTTCAAGCGCGGGTATTGCCGACCCGTATATCACAATTCACAACCCGACCGTTGATTATGGCTCGGTTGGTACATACTCTACGGGCGACTGCGGTAAGATATATACTGATGAGCTGCACACAGGTTGGCAAAATCCGTTTTATATAACGGTAGCCCCCGATTGCCCAAATGATTATATCTTTAAATTAAACGTAACTTTAAAGTATGAAAACGGCTTGGACGAAAAAGACAATACCGTTTATTCCAACCTGCCTTATTTCCCAATTTCAATCAACCTTACCGTGCGTAACGGTGTTATTCTTCCCTCAATTATTGAAGAGGATATGACTCTTACTCCTGATAATCTGTATATTATTCCCAATGCAACAGTTATAGAAAAAAACGCAACCGTTACGGTAGAACCCGGCACAAACATTCAGTTCTGGTCGGATGATGCAAAAGACCCATATGCTGATGACTATATTGCGTATCTTAAGGTAAACGGTAAGTTTTTGGTAGAGGGTACAAAAGAAAATCCTGTAAACATCTATCCGTCAGATCTTATGGATCACTATAATGTTGAAATGGGTGCAAGTAATACCGGTTATATCTCGCTTGAATATGTTAACCTTACAAATTTTGCATTCCTTACCGGCGGTTACGGTAATCATACAAGCACCGCAAATAGAATAAACTATGCTGACCACTGCACTTTTAAATTTAATTATGGAACGGAAATGTACTATCGTGCTATCAATTCTTCCGGTACTTTCATTCAATCGTATGCATGTTCCGGTTGGTGCATAGGCGATTTTGACCTTGTGCAAAACAGTGTGTTTTATAAGTTGGGTTTTAGTAGGGGTCAGGCTGAAATAACCGGCACAGCCAAACGGTGCATTTTTGCTGATTGTGCTATTAAATATAATAGTAACTACACTTCCTCGAAGATACTCAGTGCGCATAATTGTGTATTTCTTGGAAATACTTTCTTAGATCAAACAAGCCCTAATAATATTAGCAGTTCAATCTATAATACTCAGGTAAAAGCATTGCCGGCTGCTAACCAAGTGGGCGTATATTATCGTGAAGAAACCAGGACTACGTATATTATCTCATATGCTAATGATCTTATCGATGAATTGCTACTTGATAAGCTTGACATATCATACGCTGTATTTGAAACAGAGGATGAAGCTAAGTGGCTGAGTTCAGCTATAACAACTTATTATGATTTAGAAGTAGAAATAACGTATGATGGTAGCAAAGGTTGCTATACGTGGTTGGACGGCAGTGAAATCGGCGATTTTATTGCTGATCCTAACGATTTTCTCGATATTCCGGGTGAATCAAGGCTGAGGCTGAAAAAATATTCTAATACTTTTGAAATTACACGAAACGACAATCGCGGTGCAGGATTATATGAACTCAAAGGTGATATGCTACCTACTGAAATAACGTTTAGTGAATATGAGGTGGATATAGACATCCATGCTACATATCAGATAGTACCGCAGAGCGCGCCTGTACAGCTTTCGTCAGACTGCTTTGTTTATGAGAGTGGTGATGAGAGTGTATTGACTGTCAGCGATACAGGTCTTGTAACACCGCTAAAAAACGGCACCGCAGACGTTTACGTTTACAGTAAGGACAGAGCAGTTAAAAACTACATTACCGTTAACGTAACAGACTATGTCGCACTTGAGTCGTTTGATTTTACAAACGATAACTATAATCTGGCGGTTGGTGAAAGCATAGTGCTTACACCTGCCTTTACCCCTGCAAATACAACAAGAAAAAATGTTGTTTACACATCGTCGGACAACAGCGTTGTAACCGTTGGCAAAGCAGGCATTATAACAGGTGTTGGCAAGGGAAATGCCATTATTACCGCGACTTGTGAGAAGATTAGCAAGGAAATATTTATAACTACTTATACGCTAACAAAAACGGTGGATATAAATCAAAAATGCGTATTGATGTCAATGGATTCTTCACCGTCGTTGCCATACGTTGAAACGACAGAAGGATCAACTGTTAACTTACATTGGATATCTACTGACGAAACTGTGTTAAAAATCGAAAACGGTACACCGCTTCTGTTAAATGAGGGAACAACCACACTGATTGTAGAAGATTTGAATACTGGTTTTACTGACAACGTTATTGTATACGTGTCGAAAAATGGAAAGTCTAAAATAATCGACATACAACGTGAGGGATATAGCGAATCATACTATGCATTGACCGAAGGCGGAAATTTGTATTGTTGGAAAGGTAACTCTCCCACAAATACTGCTTATGCGCCAGAATGTATCATGGAAAACGTTCAAGCATTTAGTGTAAGTAATGGCGGTATATTTATCCTATTATTCGATGGTACTTTGGTTTTAAGGAAAGCCGGTAAGATTACCATAATGGATATCACTCCGTTTGATGAAAAAATTGTTGATATTTGTTCGTATTTAGGCTATTCAGATAGCAACAACTCTGACGTATATTGGACTTTGACAGAGTCGGGCAAGGTGTATGTTTGGGGCTGCTCATCACACTATCAAACGGAGGATATCGGTTTTGTAACTACACCAACACTCTTTCCATTGCAAGAAAAAGTTGTGGCTATTAGTGGTGATTCTTCTGTTTGCTTTTTAACTGAATCAGGCAATCTCTATTATATGTATTCACAAAAATTAAAATTAGTTGCACGTAATGTTTCATATTATTCTGTTTCATACAGCGTAATAACTTATATCTCAAACGGTAAGGGATATACATATGATATAACAAACGATATTCATTATGAAGCAGTTACAGATTATTCCGGATACGAAATGGTGTATATCGACCCTGCGTTCTATTCGTATTCTGAATCATATTATAAAGAACATAATTTTATTGGTGTAAAAAACGGTAAAATTGCGTTCAATTCATATGTTGCTGATGAAAATCAATACAATTTTACAGGTATTGGAACAATTACTTACATATACGGAAGAATTGCAAACAAGGTAGATTGTATTTTTGTTGGTACTGAAGATGGGTTATTGTATGGAATTGGAAGTAAAATAGCATTAGGAGGAGCATCAGAGGAAAATGCAAAAAGCCTAGTTTTGATTCCTTTAATTCAGTATGATGAAGAACTATCTGTAACGGATACAAATTTGGATGAAGAGCAAATTCTTTATGGTTCTCGGCTGAATTTATCTTTTAACAAACAATTGAACCATGTGGAAGCAACGTTATATGAAAACGGAGTAGCCATTTCTAGTAATATAGAAAATGATTTAAATAAAGCGTCGATATCTTCTTCACTTGGCTTTTTGGACGGCGCAAGTTATAAATTAGTTATCTCTGCTTCAAATACCTATGGCATTGCAAATGTTCATCCAAATGAAGACTTTATTATTAATTTCACCTACAAGTCTGCACAAGATACCGAAACAGATACCGAAACAGATACCGAAACTGAAAAACCTGTCGTTATTCACGAGTCTGTATTTGATGAATCAATTGAGCGTATCTACACGTCTGAAAGTTTTGTCGCAAAACTACAGGAAACGCAGGAAATTTATCAGTTTAATGATGATTTCTATAATAACGCTATCCTTAACCGTATCTCTACCGATACCGAGGTTACGCATTGGTTACGTATACTTGCACCGTCAATCGAGGGCGCAAAGATAGCGTTTGGCGGCAACTACTGGGGTACTACCAACGAGACCGCTATCGGTCATCAGATAGTTGATTATGCTGACTTTATCAAATATTCGCATATTCTCTATGCACCTTATCTTACAGAGGCGCCTGAGGATACCTTCCCGTTTGTAACCTCTGTATCAATATTCAATAAGCACGGTGAAAAGGTGACAACTGTCGGCAATGAGGAGATTACCGTTCAGGTAACCTTTAACAGAGATATGGATACGTCCATCCCACTTCTTGTTCGCTTTGGCAGCGCTTATCCCTACGGTGATTATGAAATAGAGGGACAATATACCAATCCGCGCACATGGTCGGGTATGTATAAGCTCACAACCCTTATTGAAAACGGTATTCAGTACTTTACAATTTCAAACGGTTGTTCTGCAACGGACGACCTTGAACTCATGACAGACCGTGCACGCTTTGCATTTGTTATCGATACAACAGCGGCACAGGCACTTATCATGCAGGGCACGGCTACCGATACAGGTATCAACCTTACGTGGACTCAGGACGACTTTGATACACTCATGGGTTATAACGTTTACCGTTCAACCAGTGAAGATGGCTTATACACCCGTCTTAACAGTACTGTAGTTCCCGCAGATACGATGGAATTTTTTGACGCAACGGTTGAACCGGGTGTTCGCTACTATTATAACTTTACAGTTGTAAAAACAGATCTTACCGAGTCAATTCCGTCGGGTAAAATTTCTATTATGTCAAAAGACACAATGGCTCCCGACATTTATCACACCCCTGTATACAGCGCGTTTACAGGCAAAAACCTTATGATCAGCGCAACGGTTACAGATAACCTTAACATCGCAACTGCCAAGGTATATTATCGCATAAAGGGCGAGAGCGAATGGCGTTCAACACTTATGAACAATCTCAACGACAAGTATTCTGCAATCATTATCGCAGACCATATCACAATTGCAGGTCTTGAGTATTATATCGAGGCATTTGACGGTGTGAGCTACACCTATAAGGGCTCGGCAGAATCACCCTATACCGTAGCGGTTTCTGAGGCAATCGGTACAGACAGTCTTGGCGACGTAAACGGTGACGGTGCTATAACTAATCTTGATGCTCTTATGCTTCTTAAGGCAATAAACGACCAGCTCAATCTTGATTCAGAGCAGTTCGCACGCGCTGACCTTGATGGCGACGGTGTGCTTATGGCAAAAGAGGCGCTTCGCATACTTCAGTACGTAAGCGGAACTGTCGGCTCGGTTAATATGCGCGGATAATGGGTGATAATATGAAAAAACGCATTATTTGTATTGTTCTTGTCATTTCGATGCTGTCGGTACTTTTTGTGCCGACAGCATCAGCATCGGACACCGCGGCAATTTTTGCCGCAGACGTGAGCGCAAAGGCGGGCGGATATGCCTACTTATATCTAAAGGCAAAAAACTTTGTCGACATACAGGCGCTTGATTTTGACATACACTATGACAGCAGTAAAATGTCTGTCTATTACACTAGTAAAAGCACACTTTTGTCAGGTACCACAGCCGATATAAACACAAACACATCCGGCGTTATAAAGGTAAGCACTATATCGGCAACAGGCATGAACTGTGGGAATTCAGGCAGTCTTATGACGGTTTGTTTTAAGATCAATTCCGACTGTCCTGCGGGCGAATATAGCATAAAAGTGACGGTGGGCGATGCTTATGACGGCAATTTTTCGCCTGTTGCAGTCACGGCGCAGGAAATCAGCCTTTCAATAAGCGATGCTTCGGTAAAAGCTTTTCCGATCTATACGTCGCTTGCGTCTTCAACATATAAAAAAGGTGATATATTTTCTGTAGGTGTCTATCACAGCAGTTCGAATAAGTTTGCAAGTGCTGATTTCCATATACTCTATGACAGAGAGATTTTCAGAGTAAAATCGGTAACACTTGACAAGGCTCTTGATGGGGGAATTGCTTCAATAAATACTGCTATTGAAGGTATTGTGATAATATCCTATGCATCGACTGATGCCGTGTCAAGCAACAATCTGTTCAACGTTGAATTTGAGGTTATTGCAAATGCACAGCAATCAACTGAAATATCAATTGAAGCATCAGACGTTTACGACGGCGATCTTGTAGCATATACCCCGTATACTCAAAATTGCACCGTGAATATCGAAAAAGTAACGGTGGCGCCTGATTATGAAAATGTATGGCTTAATACCGAGCCTCTTATCGTGGGGCAGACTTCGACAGCAACGCTCATGATTGAGGCGGGTGCAAACGTCGCTGCGGCAGATTTTGAAATAAGTTACAATGCTGATGTTTTCGAGTGCGTGGGAGTCGACGCTACTGAGGAAATGTCACAGATAGGTTCTCTTGTTGTAATAAATCCCAATTTCAAAGAGGGTAGTATCAGATTTTCTTATATAAACGAAAGTGGATATGGCGACACGGATATAGCGGTTGTAAATATAAAGCTTTTACCCAAAATCTCACCTGAAGCACACTATATCACGGATATTAGTGCGATTGGGATTATTGATAAAGCTTTTGAGGATATCTCGCTTGAGTTTATTGAGGAAAGCAGTTGTATTTACAACGTAGTTCATACACCAGCTACCTGTACCGAACGTGGCTATGACATTTATACCTGTTCCTGCTCACAAAGTTACGTTGACAACTATGTTGATACTGTCGCTCACGCCTTCGGCGAGTACGTTTACAACAAGGATGCGACAGTAGATGCCGACGGTACTGAGACACGCACATGTTCTACATGTGGCGAAACAGAAACACGTACTTCAGAAGGAACAAAGCTTCCTGAGGAAGTTGATCCTGAACAGCCTTCAGTTGTACCTGACGAGAGACTTCCGCAGGTAGTTCTCAATGCGGCAGGCAACGGTGTTACAACCGACATGCGCGGTTCATGGGCAACAAGAGTATACTGGGGCTACATCGGTGAGGAAGAGATTCCTTACAAGTGGTTTGACGATTTCAGACTCGGATGCGGCACAGAGTATAAC
>JAZPZR010000128.1:0-8764 GCA_045544795.1 Eubacteriales bacterium | reverse complement strand
TATTTTGTTTTTAAATATTTGTTGGGGATTTTTATACCGTTTATTCTCGGAACAATTATTTGTTTTATTGCAGAACCGACAGTAAATATGCTTTGCACTCGATTTAAGATAAAAAGATCGCTTGCTTCCCCTGTATGTGTTCTGACGGTCATAATACTTTTTACTTGTATAATTCTGTTGTTTTCCGTTGTATTTATAAATCAGATAAAACTGCTGATTTCCGATCTCCCGGATTTTCGTGAAATACTGTATCAGATATCAGCTAAAGAAAATAAAAATCTGCTTGAAAAAGCGGTAATATTGCTTAAAGACTATATTGAAAGATTTGACTTTAACGACTTGCACCAAAGCAATACTCTGAGTAGTTTTCTAAATTACTCATCGGGTATTTTTAAAACGATGCCGCAGTTTATTACAGCGGCGATCGTCACACTTGCTTATTCTGTTATTCTATCAACTTCCTTTTCTTTTGTTAAAAGCTTTATCAAAAGAAGGTTCAGTATAAAAAACCGTATTCTGATCCACCAGATAAAACTTAGTGCTGTCAGTGTACTAAAAAATTATTTGAAATCCTATAGCATTCTTTTGTTTATTACGTTTTGTGAATTATTGGTAGCGTTTATAATATTCAAAATCAGACCGTCTTTCGCGCTTGCATTTTTGATTTCTTTGATTGATATACTGCCGATTTTCGGAATAGGAACAGTTATGCTGCCTTGGGGTGTCATATTACTTGGCCTTGGAAATTATCAGCTTGCCGTTACTGTGTTTTCTATTTACGGTACAATAACCGTTATACGTCAGATAATTGAACCGAAAATTGTAGGAGATAATATCGGGTTGCCTGCTGTTATAACTCTTCCGGTTATGTTTATAGGTCTGAATTTATTTGGGATTATCGGTCTGTTTGCCGCACCCGCGCTTGCAACGGTAATTTATTCATTACACAAAAAAGGTTTTATTAAACTATGGAAATAAAATATTGACAAACAGAAACAAAAGTACTATATTATACTTGAAATACAGAGTAGAAGCTTATGCGTAAAGTGTCTGTCAGACGGGGAGTTGCTGTCAGAACGAAAAGATTTTCTTGCGGTATAAGTTTCGCATCCCGCTGTAAATTTATACGAAGTCAAAACCTCCTTATAAATTTCAGCAAAATATAAGGAGGTTTTTATTATGTTAAAAAAAGTATTAAATTATTACGTTTCGCAACCGTTCAGTGAAATAAAAAAAGCAAAAAATATTGCGCTTTGCTCAATGCTCATAGCACTCAGCGTGCTGTCATCGTATCTGCTGACGCTATATCCCACAACTTATCTGAAAATATCGGTATCATTTGTTTTTGTTTCAATCGCCGCCATGAAGTACGGACCTGCGATTGCGGGAATAATTGCGGCAATGTCTGATATTATCAGTTTTATCTCAAAGCCGATGGGAGCGTATATTCCTGCGCTGACTCTCACCTGCGCTCTCGGCGGAATTGTTGCGGGAATATTTTTATATAAAAATAAAGCTTCTTTATGGCGGATCATAGTTCTCAGGGTTTTGCTTTTAGCGCTTGTAAGCACGTTGCTCGATACTTATATTCTTTCAACTGTTTTATCCGATTCTATTTTTACCGAATTGTTGGTTTCAAGAGCAATTAAAAACGTGATTGCACTCCCCATTGAAGTAATACTGATGATCGTAACGCTGAATCTTGTTAAAAAAATAGAAAGCTAAAAATCAATTGATATAATCGAACCGTTATCTGTAAGCGGAGTATGCTTATGGTATATCGGTTCGATTTTTTCTTTTAATAAGATGCTTTTCAATTCGTTAAAACAAGAGAGCAATTCAATATTGCCGTTAAAAAACATCTGATTGTCACTTAAAAGGCCTGTACAACCGCCCCAAAACCCATTGTTATACCCGCGGAGTACAATTTCATTATCGGGGAGTTTATAGGCTATCAGCCCAAAATCTGCACACTTTTTGTATATCCCCTCATCTGCTGTTATAACAGAACTTTCACTTAACACGCATGTACTGCATTTTGTATATCCCTGATTAACGATTATAGGGGTTTTATCAATATATCCTGACGTTGCCGCAAATTGTTTTGATGTTGATATAAACAGGCTCTTGAACAGAACGGAATTAAGCAAGCAATCATCAGGATATTTACCTGTTATACCGGGGAGTGAAACAATATCAAAATCGGGCAAAACATTCAGGTAATACGAATAAGCACTTTCTGCAACAAGAGCTTTTTTATCTGATATTTTCAAAAACTGCATATCAGGGTGAGTAGAAGTACAGTTGTCAATTTCGGAAATATCAACTGTTTGTATTATCTCAAAGCCCAAAGACTCAAGCACCCTGACAGAGTGTATGCTGATATTTTTATCAACTATTACGCGTTTCATTTGTCAAGACCGTTTCTTACTTTATAAATTGCCTGAGAAAGTGACGATACTTTTATAACTTCAATGCCCTCAAAGGTTTTTCTTATAGTATTACGCGAAGGAACCATAATATATTTGAAACCAAGTCTTTTTGCTTCGGATATTCTCTGTTCAATATACGATACTGCACGTATCTCTCCCGAAAGTCCGATTTCACCGACCGCAATAAGATCTGACGGTACTTCAAAATCGGCAAGTGCCGAAGCTACAGCAAGCGTTACAGCAAGATCGGCGCTATTGTCAGCAAGTCTGAATCCACCCACAACGTTTATATACGTATCCATGGAAAACAGTTGATAGTTTGCCCTTTTTTCCAAAACAGCAAGCAAAAGCGCCATACGTTTTATATCAACACCCGACGACATTCTGCTCGGCATTGCAAAATTTGATTTTGTAACAAGCGCCTGAACCTCAGCAAGAATCGCGCGAGTGCCTTCTATAACGCACGTTACGCATGTACCGGGAACGTCTTTTGGGCGGCCGTCAAGGAACATTTTTGAAGGATTGTCAATCTCAACAAGACCCGATGACTGCATATCAAACACGGCAATTTCATTGGTTGAACCAAATCTGTTTTTAATACTTCTGAGAATCCTGTAGCTTAGATTTTTATCTCCCTCAAAATATAAAACAGTATCAACCATGTGCTCAAGCACCTTCGGGCCTGCAAGTGAGCCCTCCTTCGTCACGTGACCGATAATGAAGACTGTAATATTATTTTCTTTTGCAAGCTTCATAAGATAGCCTGTTGCCTCTTTTATTTGAGAAACACTGCCCGTGGTTGAAGCTACGTTTGAGCAGAACATAGTCTGTATTGAGTCAACGATCAAGATATCGGGTGATTCATTTGTACAGTGATTTACTATCAACTCAACGTTTGTTTCGGAAAGCAACAGCAGATTATCACTTTTAACTCCAAGTCGGTCTGCTCTCATTTTGATCTGATTCATTGATTCTTCGCCCGAAACGTACAGACACTTTTTGTTTTTACAAAAGTTTTCACATATCTGTAAAAGAAGGGTTGACTTGCCTATTCCGGGGTCACCGCCCACAAGTGTCAAAGAACCTAAAACTGCTCCGCCGCCTAAAACACGGTCTAATTCCTTCATACCTGTTTTAAAACGGATTTCAGAGGTTATATCAACAGAACTGACGGGAACAGGCTTTGTGACAGATGAAATTGATGATTTGGGTTTTGAAACTTCAGGAACGACAGTATGCTCGACAAAACTATTCCATTCTCCGCATGCATAGCATTTTCCCATCCATTTTGCGCTTTCATTACCGCAATTAGAGCATATAAAAACCGTTTTTTGTTTGGAAGCCATTTTTATTCTCCTAATAGTTTGTAAATTATTACCTCTGATACAGTGGCTGCAAGTTTGCGCTGATAACTACTGTTTTTTAATTTTTCAAGCTCATCATAATTTGTTAAAAAACCGCATTCTATCAAAACACAATCATTGGGTACATGATTAAACAGATATACGTTTTCAGGTATCTGTTTTATATTTTTTTCATTTTCTTTTTGGAAGTTAAGATTAACGGCATTTTGTATTTCCAAAGCAACTGATTTGGAAAAATCGCTGTTTTTACTGTAAAAGACCTGAGCACCGTAAACGTCATCCGAAGGATAAGTGTTCATGTGAATACTCACAAGTAAAGCCTTGGGATTCGCTTTTGCAATTTTCACTCTGTTACGTATATCGGAAATCTTTTTCGAATGAATACTGCTTCCCTCGCTGTAGATACCGTCACTTGTACTCCTGGTCAAAACACATTTTATTCCTTTTTGTTCAAGTAAATCATTAATTATCACGGCAATCGCAAGATTAAGTTCCGCTTCCGTTGTACCGTCATATGCAACAGCGCCACCGTCGGGTAAACCGTGGCCTGCATCAATTATAACGTCAATGTCAGATGTTATAGTGTTTGCAACGTCGGGCGCAACCAACGATGTGAAAGCCGCGATAAGAATAATCAGAGAAACGGCAAATATTGTTTTGTTCATTTAATCACCAATAAACAATATTCACCGTTTTACTGTAAGTTTAATGATTTTTTATATAATCCGTAATTTTTTTGAAAATACCGTTTTTTTCTCCGTTTGCGTTATTTTTTTTAATTTTCAAAACAGAGTATGTCCACTCAAAATTCTTATAACCTGCAATATATCCAAGCATCGGTATTACAAGCGGAAGAACAAGAGTTGAGAGAATAACCGCAAGACTGTGATTGGGAAATAAGTTTAGCATCGGGAAAACATAGTATGTTGCTACAGATCTTAAAACGATCTTAATAAGATTCATCCACGGCTCATGCCCGATCGCATAGAAATATACAAAGCAACCAATTAAAACCGAAACAGGTATAACAGAGATCACGCCTGCCGCTAAGCCTTTGAATAAATAAGATTTACTTTCAGGTCTATTTCTTCTGTCCGAATCATGAAATCCGTGTGTAAATGCAGCGCGATATTCAATGTAAATAAAAAACGAAAGATTTATAGCGAGAAAAAGGAGATGACCCGCAATCGTATCCCCGGCAATAAGATTTACAAAAAGAATACACATTGCACCGCCTACAGATGCAAGGATCTGATTGCCAAGAAGTGACAGACTTAACTTAAATACATTTTTCATTTTACTTTTTTGCCGCCTCCAGAAGTTGTGAAAGATGCTCTTTATCGAAATTATATTTCTTTTGACAGAAGTGACATTTAAGTTCTGCACTTCCCTGCTCTTCAATTATTGAAGATAATTCTTTTTCGCCGATAGATACAAGTGCTCGTTCCATTCTTTCAACAGAACAGTTACACTTATATTCAGGTTTTGTTTTAAGCAGTATTTCATAATCTATACCAAGAAGCAACTCACGTGCCATACGCTTTGTATCATAGCCTTTTTCAAGCATTTCAGTAACCGACTCTAGAGTATACACGTTCGCCTCAAGCTTAGAAATTATCTCTTCATCGGCTCCCGGAAGAAGTTGAATCATATAGCCTCCCGCAGCTTTAACGGTGTAATCAACGTCTACAAGGACACCGAGAGCTACGACTGACGGTGTCTGCTGAGAATTCATAAAATAATATGCAATATCCTCAGCTATCTCACCTGTCTGAAGATCAACGCGTCCAACGTACGGCTCACCGCTTCCCATATTTTTAGCAATTGCCAAAAAACCGTTACCGACAGCGCCCGAAACATCCAGTTTATTGTTTTTTAAAGGTATATCAACGTGAGGCTCGTCCACATATCCACGAACATTGCCGTGACAGTCAGCCGCTGTAATAATATTTCCAAGCGGTCCGTCACCGCATATCTGTATTGATAAGCCTTCAGTTTCATCTTTAAGGTCAAGTCCCATAATAGAAGCAGCGGTTAACGTTCTGCCAAGTGCCGCAGTCGCAACAGGAAACAAATCGTGTATTTTTACAGCTTTACCAACAAGCTCAGTAGTATCTGCAACAAAAGCACGAAAAGCACCTTTTTTATCAATAATTCTTAAAATATTGTCCATTTTATTCTCCAAAGTACATATTTAATAAATTATATATTATTAGCTCGACAAAATCAACATTGTTTTTGTAAATAATATATTCTGTAACAAAACAAAAACCCGAACAAAACGTTCGGGTTTAAATGGAGGTGCCAATCGGATTTGAACCGATGAATAAAGGTTTTGCAGACCTTGGCCTTACCACTTGGCTATGGCACCGAAAATAAAAGACAAAAACTGAAGGTTTTTGTCTCGGTGGTGCCTCCGGGCGGAATCGAACCACCGACACGGGGATTTTCTGTCCCCTGCTCTACCTACTGAGCTACAGAGGCAGAAAAATGGCGACCTGGATGGGGCTCGAACCCACGACCTCTAGCGTGACAGGCTAGCGTTCTAACCAACTGAACTACCAGGCCATATTGATTATCTGCTCTTCAGCGACGATTAAGAGTTTACCATATCAAAACAGATTTGTCAATAGAAAAAACAAAAAAATAAATTATTTTTATTGACTTGCATTTTTGTCTATTCTATAATTAAATAAAAAACGGAGAAACAGATATATGTGGAAAAAGAAGCTTTGTCTTGGTGCCTCAAAATCTTTTGATATAAGTGAATTTGAACAAATAAAACTTTTTTCAAAAGTCGGTTTTGATGCTGTCTTTTTTGAATGGAAAGAGGATGAACCCGTTGATGAATGGGTAAAAGCCGCAAAAGAAGAAGGACTTATAGTTCAGTCGCTTCACGCACCTTTCAAAAAATCGGCTGATTTTTGGCACGGTGACGATGAGCAGGCAAAAGAAGCTATTGCTGAACTTATTAAGTGTCTTGACTGCTGTAAGAAAAATGACATCGAAATTTTAATCGTTCATGCATTCATTGGATTTAAAAGACACGATCCTACCGAGATAGGAATTGAGCGTTTCAAAAAGGTAATTGAGCACGCAAAGCAGGTCGGTGTAAAAATCGCATTTGAAAACACTGAAGGCGAAGAATATCTCTTTGCACTTATGGATGCATTTAAGGATTACGACTGTGTTGGCTTTTGTTGGGATTCGGGACATGAAATGTGCTACAATCATTCAAAAGATCTTCTTGCAATCTTTGGTGACAGACTTATCGCAACACATATCAATGATAACCTTGGAATAAAGGATTTTGACGGCAATATAACCTACCTTGACGACCTGCATCTTTTACCGTTTGACGGAATCGCAGATTGGGATTATAATGCTAAACGTCTTTTACTTGCAAAATGTCCCGAAATACTTACATTTGAATTAACACGTAACTCTAAAAAGGATCGTTTTGATAATGACGTTTATAAAAAAATGGATATTACGGATTATATTTCCGAAGTTTATAAACGCGCTTGTAAAATAGCCGCAAAGCTTACAATACGATAATTTTAATGCCGACTCAAAAGAGTCGGCATTTTTAAATTACTTTTTAACTGTAACGGCATTTCGCGCACTTGTCTTTTCTTCGGGTTTGATTTCACCTGCTTTAAGAAGAGACATCTTTGTAAGATAGGGTCCGATCAATTCGTAAACAAGAACTGCAAAAAGTGTTATATTAACCACAATTGTTCCTGCTGTACCAAACGATGTATCCGCCTTGACCTTAACAGCCATGCCAAGCGCAACACCCGCCTGCGGTAAAAGCGTTATACCAAGATATTTAATGATTTTAGGATCGCATTTAACAAGGTTTGAGCTGATGTTTGCACCAAAGTATTTGCCGATCGAGCGGAAAGCAATATATACAATACCTATTATTACAATTATATAATCGCTGAAAACAGACAGCTCAAGCTCAGCACCGCTTATAACAAAGAAAAGTATATAAAGAGGTGCCGTCCATCTGTCAAGCCTGTCCATGAGTTCTTCAGAAAAATCACATATATTACAAAAGATGGTTCCGAGCATCATGCAAGAAAGCAATGACGAAAAAGTCACGCCGATTCCTGCAATTTCAAATTTCAGCATTGATATCGCAACTGTTACAAGAACAAAAGCAACAGACATCGAAAGGCGCTTTGAACGGGAATGGAAAAAGCGTTCGCAGTATGTAAATATAAGTCCCATAACAACGCCGAGTGCTAGTGACAGCAAGACCTCAAGAACCGGCTCAACAATTACATTAACAATATCGACGTTTCCTGCAATAAGAGCCTTTGCAATACCGAAAGAAATTGCAAAAAGAACAAGTCCTACTGCATCATCGAGCGCAACTATCGGTAAAAGTATATCAGTTACAGGGCCTTTGGCCTTATACTGTCGCACAACCATAAGGGTAGCTGCAGGTGCAGTAGCTGAAGCAATGGCGCCAAGAACAATCGCCGCAGAAAGAGAAAACTTATCGGGTATCATAAAATGTAAGCCGATAAGTGCGGCATCAACAAGAAGTGTTGTAAAAACGGCCTGGAATATTCCGATTACCGTTGCCTGCTTACCTATTTTTTTCAATTGCTCAAGTCTGAACTCATTTCCTATAGAAAAAGCAATAAACCCAAGCGCTACATCTGATATAAGCGAATACTTTTCAATATCGTGCGAATCAATAAACCCAACACCTTCAAAGCCAAGCGAACCAAGCAGATATGGTCCTACCAGAATACCTGCAACAAGATATGCGGTAACTGCAGGTAATTGACAAATTTTTGCCAAACGTGAAAGCATCAGTCCCACAAAAAGTGCGATTGATAAGCAAAGTAAAGTTTGCATGTTATCCCCCCGAAACAATATATTTTATAACCTGATAAATTGTAGTACCATAATTGATATTTGTAAGTCGGAGGCCAAGCGGTCTTAGGA
>JAZPZR010000127.1:0-13275 GCA_045544795.1 Eubacteriales bacterium | reverse complement strand
TAAAAAAGAGAAAAGTGTTGCATAAAAGTAAAAAATGCAACACTTTTCTTTCATTTTGTTGTTCTACAGGATTTTATTAGTTTCATTTTTCCTTGTTTTTTCTGGCTTTTTGCGTTCCGGAGAATTTTTACATCCCCTTTTGCGCTATTCCATTAACTCGCTGTCGTAGTGCGCGCGTTCGCCGCCGATAAGCTTGGGACGCGTTCTTGCGCAGACGATCCTCGCTTCGCCTATCGTGTTGTTGTCAAGACGCACGGGAACTGCCACAGCCTTAAGATGCATACCGATGAGCGTATCACCGATATCAATGCCCGCATCGGCTTTGACAGTCTCAACTGCGACAGGGCATTCGAGCGCCCCGTATGCCGCCGTTGCAAAGGAACCGCCCGCCTTTGGAAAAGGCACCACGTTCACGATCTCAAGCCCGCGCTCTCGCGCCGCTTGTTTCTCCAATATCACCGCGCGGTTAAGATGCTCACAGCACTGCGCCGCAACGTATATACCGCGGGGCTTAAGCTCACTGTATATCGCATCGAAAACAGCCTTTCCCACCTCAGGCGAGGAAGCCTTTCCGATATTACCGCCGATAACCTCACTCGAAGAGCAGCCGACAACGACAATATCGCCCGCCTCAAGATGAATCTTTTGCAAAAACTCAGCAACAACCGCATGAGTCCCGGCTATTATTTTTTCCATATTCATAATCCTTTCCGCGCACCCATATGACGTCGCAACCGACCCGTTCAACGTCACACCACGGCACCTGCATACAGTTTTTGCCCGCAAACAGTGAAAACGTGCTTTTTACAGGCACAAGCAGGCAGAGTATATTACCGCATTTGTCGATCTCAATATCGGCAGGATATCCCAGCTTTTTGCCGTCACTTATACAAATGACCTCTTTTTTACAAAGCTCGGTAAAACAGAACTGTTTCAAAAAAACATCACCGATATATTATATGCTTAGTACTTTTCTATTATGTCGCATGCGCCTTCCATAAAGTCGCCCTCAAAAAGCTCGATAAGACCCTTGTCGCAAAGTGATGCATATTCGGGATCTATCGGCATTTTTGCAAGCACGTCAAGATCAAAGCGCTTTGCGATCTCGTCAATGTGGCTTTCACCGAAAACGTTTATCTTCTTTTTGCAGTCGGGGCACTCAAGATAGCTGTAGTTTTCGATAAGACCGATTATCGGAATATTCATAAGCCCCGCCATCTTTACCGCCTTTGTAACGATAAGCGAAACGAGGTCCTGAGGTGAGGTCACGACCACGATACCGTCGATAGGCAGGCTCTGGAAAACGGTAAGCGGAACGTCGCCCGTGCCGGGAGGCATATCGACAAACATATAGTCAACGTCATCCCAGATAACGTCTGTCCAGAACTGCTTTACAGCGCCTGCGATGACAGGACCGCGCCATACGACAGGGTCGTCCACGTTATTGAGAAGAAGATTTATCGACATTGTTTTAATGCCTGTTTTTGTGCTGACGGGGTAAATTGAAGTGCCGTCACCCTCAGCTCTTGTGTTGATACCGAAAAGCTTGGGGATTGACGGACCTGTAATATCCGCATCAAGAACCGCCGCCTTAAGACCGCGGCGCTGCATGGTAACTGCAAGCATGGCAGATGTGAGTGATTTACCTACACCGCCCTTGCCTGACATTACGGCAATTACTTTTTTTACGTTGGAAAGCTCATGAGGCTTTGCAAGAAGGCTCTCCTGCTCGCGTGATGCGCAGTCGGCACCGCAGGTAGAGCAGTTATGTGTACATTCTGACATTTTTATCATCTCCTGATTATTTTTCTATAATATTATATCACCAATTTTAAAAAAAGCAATATTAATAGTATTCTCTTATTTAATTCACACATTTTTCACATTATTCTATTATAATATAACCGTAGTTTGAAGCTACAGCATAGATTTTCTCTCTTTTTTAATTTTTAGAAAAAGGATGCATTTGCTTGCATCCTTTTTTCTTTGTTAAATATATGGAGAAATTGCCGTACGGACCTTAAAATCAACAATACCCTATTTATTTTTTAAAAAGAATATGCGATAATCTAATCATCGGAGGTGTTATAATGACAAACAGAGAAAGAGCAATGAATATATTGCATTTTAAACCTGCAGACAGAATGCCCGCGGTACATTTCGGCTATTGGAACGAGCTTTTGTATGAGTGGGCGGAGCAGGGTCATATATCAGGAGAGCTTGCAAAAGCTTGGGGTGACGGCAACAGTGCCGACCATGAGCTTGATAAAATTATCGGTTGGGATTTTAACTGGTCTAACAAGGCGTCGGGGATAAATACCAAAATATACCCCGCTTTTGAAGAAAAGGTACTTGAGGTATTGCCTGACGGCTGTAAGAGAATGCAGACAAGAAACGGTGTTATCGAGCGTGTAAAGCCTGGCATATGCTCAATTCCGTCTGAGGACGACTATCTTTTAAAGGACAGAGAGGCTTTTGAAACGCTTTTTAAGCCGAAAATGCAGTTTTCCCCCGACAGAATAAAAATTGACGTAAAAAAATTCAACGAGACGAGACGCCGTGATATTCCCGTCGGTATAAGGGTAGGAAGCATAATGGGTGATATCCGCGACCTTACCACCGTTATGGGCATGAGCTATCTTATGTATGATGAGGATGAGAGGCTTTTTGCCGATATCGTCGATACCTATGCCGATATGCAGTATAAGACTGTTGAGACAGCGCTTGAAATGGGGCTTGACGTTGACTTCGGTCATTTCTGGGAGGATATCTGCTTTAAAAACGGTCCGCTTATGTCTCCTGTTGTTTTTGACGGGCTTTGCGCAAAGCATTACAAAAAGCGCACTGACCTTCTTAAAAAGCACGGTATCGATATCGTGTCTCTCGACTGCGACGGCGTGACAGAGGCGCTGTTGCCTACATGGGTAAATAACGGTGTCAACACCATGTTCCCTATTGAAGTGGGAGTGTGGGGCGACCAGTTTGAAAAGGCGCGTGAAAAATTCGGCAAAAGCGTACTCGGCGTGGGCGGTATGAACAAGATCGTGCTCCGTGAGGATAAGGCGGCGGTCGATAAAGAGATAGAGCGGGTTGAAGCTCTTGCAAAGCTCGGCGGTTTTATCCCATGTCCCGATCACAGACTGATGCCGGGCACAAAGTTCGAACTTGTGCAATACTATGCAGAAAAAATAAAGGAAATAAAGTTTTAAAAATGTCAGTTTTAACGGTAATACAAGGTGAAAAAAGAGAAGAAATTGCTTTTGAGGGTGAGGTGCGTCTTGCCGCTCTTCTTTCCGACTACGGATATTACGTGGCACAGCCCTGCTCACGCGGTGTGTGTAAAAAGTGCACCGTAACATTGAACGGGAAAAGCGTGCTTGCATGCAAGACGGTGTTATCGGAAAACTGTACGGTCATATTACCGCCGCCCGAAAAAATGAGCGTGCTCACGGCTGAGGGCGAAACGGGAAGGCTTACGGACAATATCTGTCTTTGCCTTGATATCGGCAGTACCACGCTCGCGCTTGCGCTCGTATCACTTGATGAGGGCTCGGTCATCGCAACAAAAAGCGCGCCCAACCCACAGCGTGCCTTCGGTGCGGACGTCATGTCACGTATTGACTATTGTACAAAAAACGGTGTGGGTCAGCTTCAGCGCGCGGTAACGTCCGCAGTAAGCGCGCTCTGTGAGGCGCTTTTAAGCGGATATTCGCTTGCCTCAGTTCACGACATGTACGTTTCGGGAAATACTACCATGCTTCATTTGTTTTTAGGCGAAGACCCGTCGCCTATGGGTGTTTTTCCCTACACCCCCGCCTTTTTGGACAGGCGCACGGTCGAGGGCAAAAGCATCGGCATAATGCAGGCGGAAAGGGTAACAGCGCTTGAGGGTATCTCCGCCTTTGTCGGTGCGGATATCGTTTCGGGACTTCGCGCGACGGGGCTTCCCGATAAAAAATACAACATGCTTATCGACCTCGGCACAAACGCGGAAATTGCGCTTTTTTCCCGCGACAGAATACTTGTGTCGGCGGCAGCGGCAGGTCCTTGCTTTGAGGGTGCAAACATATCCTGCGGTATGAGTGCCGTCACGGGCGCGGTACATGCTATAAGCGATGACGGACGCGTATCCGTTATCGGAGACGGTGAGCCCTTGGGTCTTTGTGCAACGGGACTTATCGACGCTGTTGCCTACGGCAAAAAAACAGGGGCTATCGACCCGTCGGGGTATATGGAGGGTGACCTTGAAATATGCGGCGGCGTTACGCTTTTGCAAAAGGACGTGCGCGAGTTTCAGCTTGCAAAATCCGCCATCCGAGCAGGCTCGGAGTGCCTTATAAAGCGGGCGGGAATTACGGCAGAGGATATCGGCACGCTGTATATATCGGGCGGTTTTTCGGCAGGGCTTGATATTAAAAACGCGGTATATCTCGGCCTTGTTTCCGACGAACTTAAAGAAAAAGCGGTCTGCATAAGCAACTCAAGCCTTGCGGGCACGGTAAAATATGCGCTTTTTCCCGACTTTTACCTGCCTCTTGAAAATTCCGAGTATATTGATCTTTCGGCAGACGCCGGCTTCAGTATGCTTTTTATGGAGTATATGGAGCTTTGATATCGGCTTGACAAAAGGGCTCGTTTCGTTTACACTAAAGTGTATAAATATATTAAGGAGCCGAAATTTCGATTATGAAAAAACTGCGTTTACTTATTCCGTTGATTTTAGCGGTAATGCTTTTTACAGGCTGTTCGGGCTCGTCTGAGTTTGACGATGAGCTGGCAGAGCTTCGTCAGGAGATGGAAGAGGAGCTTATGTCGGCAGGTGTTGCCTATCTTGGCAGTGTCGGAAAAGAGGATGCCGACGAATATATCAAGGAGACCGTACCGCTTCTTTGTAAGGATATTCCCTTTACCTCGAAAATACCCGAGGCGCAGACGGTGGGTGAGGGCGGTGACCTTTTCTGCATCGTGACCAATGACAAAAAGGCAAAGGTCTCTGTAAACCGTACAGATGAGTTCGGTAACGTGACCGAAGAAATTTATAAGGGCAAGGGCGATATCCCGCTTCTTGTTTTTTCAAATCCTACCGAGTTTACTTCTGACACAAAGGTCGTGGTCACGCAGAGTGACGATACCGTCGTTGAGTTTATGCTTGAGCTTGACGGCTACGGCAGATTCTGGATGACATCTACCACAAACGACTTTTCGCCTTATGACGAGCTTGTAAAGCTTCGTTATGGAAAACTGATAGAAGAGGGCTACACTCTGCCTACCGCTTCCGATCTTGCGGGCAGTAAGTGGGGCGCTGAATTATTGTTCCTGCATGATATTATGCAGACCTACTCGCTTGAGTTTGAGCAGGATAAGGTGACTGTAAAGTGGAATTCGGGCTTTGATGAGAGTGATAAGGGTATGATAGTTCCGTGGTTTTTCGAGGAAAAGGACGGGGTCGCGGTGATTAAGCTTCTTCTTGGTGAGCACGGCGAACGCGATTATGCGGTTCTTATTAACAAAGAAAAGGATAAGTTGTATATCGCGGGCGACTTTACGTCGGGACAGACAAAGCGCTATGCGGAAAGACTTGAGACGGAGTTTACAAAAAAATAAGGGGAAATATCATGAGATTCGGTGTTTGTAAAAGCTTTGACGAGGCGGGCAAGATAAAAGCCGCGGGATATGATTATATCGAAGCCAATCTTTCAAAGGTTGCGGGATTTACCAAAGAGGAGTTTGACATGCAGCAAATGCTTCTTGCCGATGCTGATCTTGCATGCGAGAGCGCAAACTGCTTTTTTCCGTCGGATATCAGACTTGTAGGTGAAAACGTTGATTTTGAGGATATCAGGGAGTATGCAGAGCATGCGCTTTACCGCGCAAGTCTTCTCGGTATCAGGGTCGCGGTGCTCGGAAGCGGTAAAACTCGTAATATCCCCGACGGCTTTGACAGAGGCGTTGCCGTAGAGCAGTTTAAAAAGGTTGTAAAGATATGCGCCGACATCGGCAGAAAATACGGTATAAAGATCGCACTTGAGCATCTTAATGCGGGGGAGACCAACCTTCTAAACACGGTGTACGAAACGTACGGGCTTTGCCGCGAACTTAACGACGAAAACGTCGGCATGGTTGTCGACTTTTTCCATATGTTTAAAGAGTGTGAAAACGTCAGCATTCTTGAAAAGGCGAAGGACTATATATTCCACCTTCATATCGCGCGACCCAACGTTGACAGGGGCGCACCCTGCGAAGAGGATATTGACACCCTTAAAATATGGGCGGATGCCGTTAAAAAGACAGGCTATGACGGACGCATGTCGCTTGAGTGCTCCTCCAAAAACGATTTTGTTACGGCTATTGAAAACATGGCAAAGGTCAAGTACATTTTTGAATAAGACTATTAAAAAAGGAGATGTAAAAATTCTCCGGAAGAAACAAATAATATCCTGTATAACAACAAAAAAAGAAAAGTGTTGCATAAAAGTAAAAATGCAACACTTTTCTCTTTTTATATGCTTTTTGCTTTATTTTAGCAAAAATTCAATTGCTTCAACGTAGCCGTCAAAGCCCTTGCCCATTATCGTTGTAACACATACAGGGGTTAAAAAGGAGTGATGGCGAAAGCTTTCACGCTTTGTTATATCGGAAATATGTACCTCAGCCGTAGGCACCGAGGACGCGGGGATCGCATCGGCAATTGCCACACTTGTGTGGGTATAACCGCCCGCATTGAGTACGATGCCGTCGTAAACACCGCGCGCTTCTTGTATCTTATCAATTATATCACCCTCATGGTTGGACTGATAAAAATCTACTGCCGCTATATCCTTCGTCTTCTCTTTTATAAATTCAATAAGCCGGTCATACGTCGCGGTGCCGTAAATGTGCGGCTCACGAAGTCCAAGCATATTGAGGTTAGGTCCGTTTATTACAAGTATCTTTTTCACTCTTCATTCTTCTTTCTTTTAAGTGTTACAGATGCAGGCAGAATATCCACCTTCACCTCGTTTGTATCCCATATTTCACCGTCGGCGCATATGCGGTCGATCTCCTTTATCGTAACGCTTTTGCACTTTTTAAATATAAGATGCTTTTCAAACTGCTTTATCGGTCGGAGCGTTTTAAGGTCGATGTGGCGCCCCTTCATAAACTTGCCGACAAGCGTTAAGAATTTAAAACGCGTCACCTTCTTTATTATCATAAGGTCGATAAGTCCGTCGGAAATATCCGCCGCGGGCGAGCAACGGAAACCGCCGCCGTAATACTGACCGTTACCGCAAACCGTAAGCGTGCATATACCGCTGTAACTTTCGGTCTTGCCGCTTTCATCGGTATACTCAATAGTCATCTGTTTGCCGAATTTTGAAAAAAGCACCGAAACGACACCGAGGACGTATGCCATTGAGCCCGATATAAACGGCTTTTTCTTAAACTCTGCCGCCTTTAACACAACGTCGAGGTCAAAGCCTGTGTTTACTGCGTTTACAGCGTATCTTCCGTTTGCTACAAGCACGTCCGCCTTTACAGTCTCCTGTCCCGAAAGCTCAAAGGTACGCAAAAGGTCGTTACCCGTGCCGACAGGCACTATCGAAAAAGAAGTTCCCTCGGGCGCGCCGATAAGTCCGTTTACAACCTCGTTTACAGTGCCGTCACCGCCGTATACGTTAAAATGCACAGGCTCGCCCTTTTCTACTGTTTTTTTAACAAACTCTGTCGCATCATTTTTACCGCGGGTGATGTATACACCGTTAAGGTCTTTATATTTTACCGCGCCGCCCTGACCTGCGGCGGGATTCAGAATATGTATAACCTTCATTTTATCAGCCCCTTTTAATTAAATATTTTATCACATTATGTCGGTAAATGTCAATAATGCGTGTTTTTTATACTTTTAAGACTGTATATAGGCTTGTAATACGCTGATTTTGGTTATATAATGTACTCGTAAATTATTTTAAGGAGAAGATTTATGAAAAATTTCAGAGCTCCCGCATATCCCCTTATAACAGTTGACCCTTACATGAACGTATGGTCAAATACGGAAAAGCTTTATGACGACACACCGCGTCATTGGACAGGCGCGCGTCATTTTATGACAGGTGTTGTCACTTTTGACGGTGTTTCAAAGAAATTTATGGGTATGGTAAATCCCGATAACAGTATTTACCGCACAGAGCCTGACGTGATCCCGCAGGTGAGCCGTGAGGTGTTACCTCTTACAACGAAATATCTTTTTGAGGATGACAGCCTTTCGCTTTCGGTTGAGTTTATGACGCCTCTCTTCCTTGACGATCTTATGGTAATGTCAAGACCGATATCATATATTTCATACAAGGCTACCGCCAAGGACGGAAAGAACCACGATATCGGCGTTTACTTTGACGTTTCTTTTGAAATGTGCGTAAATACGCCCGACCAGATGGTGACTTACGGAAAAACAGACTATTCGGTTACTGCTTCAAGCGGTAAGAAAATGATGCTCAAGCGTTCGGGTGATGACCACCGTATCGAGTGGGGTACACTTCACCTCATCGCGCCCGACTGTAATACATATGCGGTAAAAGCGCTTGATAAAATAATGAAGTTCAGAAAAACCGGCGCATATCCGCACTATACAAAGGGAAGCGAGCTTGAACTCGGTGAAATTCTTTCACCTTCTGAGGGTTGGCCTGCGCTTGCCGCTGAAAAGAGTGAAAACACAAACGAGCTTTCAGGCTTTATCTGTGTCGGTTATGACGATATCAAGTCAATTCAGTATTTCGGCGAGCTTATCGAGGCGTATTGGAGAAAAGACGGCGCGACGTTTGAAGAGGTTGCAAAGCTTGCTGTTTCGGATTATGAGAGTATAAAGGCAAAGGCTGATAAGTTTGACTGTGAGCTTATGGCAAAAGCATCGGAAATATCAGAAAATTATGCGCAGATATTGGCGCTTGCTTACCGCCAGACTATCGCGGCGCATAAGCTTACCTATCATGACGGCGAGATTCAGTTCCTTTCAAAAGAGAACTTTTCAAACGGCTGTATCGGTACCGTTGACGTTACCTATCCGTCTATCCCGCTTTTCCTTATTTACAATCCTACGCTTGTTGAGGGTATGATAAACCCCATCTTCAAGCTTTGTGAGTACGGCATGTGGAAGTGGGAGTTTGCGCCCCACGATATCGGTCAGTACCCGCTTGCAAATATGCAGGTTTACGGTGTCGGCGACAAGTATGTAAAGAGATTTGTTGAAAACAAGTGGTATCTTGAGGGCAAAACGCTTGAAAGTATCGAAAAAGACAAGCAGATGCCTATTGAAGAGTGCGGTAACATGCTCCTTTGCGTTGCGGCAATCTGTGCGGCTAAAAAGGATTATTCTTACGCAGAAAAGCACCACGAAATTCTTACACAGTGGGCAAATTATCTTGTAAAGATGGGCTTTGACCCCGAAAATCAGCTTTGCACCGACGACTTTGCAGGTCATCTTGCTCACAACTGCAACCTCTCTGTCAAGGCTATCGAGGGTCTTGCGGCATGGGCTGATATCGAGAAAAAGCTCGGCAATGACGAGGCAGGCGCTCACTACAGAAAGGTTGCCGAGGAGTTTGCATCTCTCTGGCAGGAAAATGCAAATGCGGGTGACCACTACAAGCTTGCATTTGATCAGGACGACAGCTGGTCTATCAAGTACAACATGGTATGGGATTCGCTTCTTGATCTCAACGTGTTTGATAAGTCGATAGTTGAAAAGGAGATAGCTTACTATCTTACAAAGGTAAACGAGTTCGGCGTACCGCTTGACAACCGCAGTGACTACACCAAGACCGACTGGCAGATGTGGTCGACCGTGCTTACCGATAACAAGGAGTACCGCGACGCAGTTGTCGACGCTATGTGCAATATGCTGAATAACACACGCGACCGCGTTCCCTTTACCGATTGGTGCTACACATCAACTCCCTATATGGCAGGCTTCCAGAACAGAACCGTTCAGGGCGGTCTCTTTATCAATCTCTTAAAATTTTAATATCTGTCCCCCTTGATTTTTTCAAGGGGGACTTTTATAATTAGACTATCAAATTTGAAGGAGAAAAAATATGAGACCTGTTCGTGTGTTACAATTCGGAGGCGGTGTGTTCCTTCGCGGTTTTTTCAACTGGATGATGCAAAAAGCAATAGATGCGGGTGTGTACGACGGAAATGCCGTTATCGTTCGCTCGCGCACAACAGGTGCTGACCCGCTTGCAGAAAACGGATTTAAGTATACGCATATTGCACGGGACGGCGCTCATAATGACCTGACTGATATAGACTGCATTTCAGGCTCTGTCGGCATCGGAAGTGATGATTTTTATAAATACGCGACAAGTGACGATCTTGAGGTGGTAGTTTCCAACACGACCGAGGCGGGCATTGTATATAAAGAAGAGGGCGGGACCTATCCTTATTTTCTTACCGAGTTTTTAAGAAAAAGATACCTTGCGGGAAAGCGGGGGCTTCTTATCATCCCTTGCGAGCTTATCGAAAAAAACGGTGACACGCTTAAAGAATACGTGCTTCGTCATGCAAAGGACAGTAGCTTTTGCGAGTGGCTTGAGCGCGAGTGTGATTTTCGCAATACGCTTGTCGACCGCATCGTGTCGGGCGGTGACGCGCTCACAAACAGCAGTGAGTATTTTCACCTGTTTGTAATAAGCGGGAAAGAGGACAGCCGTCTGCCTTTTGCAAAGGCAGGACTTAACGTAAAGTGGGTGGATGACGTAAACGTCTACCGCAAAATAAAGGTACGTGTGCTCAACGGCGCGCATACCTCGATGATTCCGCACGCGCTTCTTTGCGGATGTGAGACGGTTGCCGACTGCCTTGAAAACGGGGAAGTAAGAACTCATCTTGAAAACTGTCTTTCGGAAATTCTTGTAACGCTTGACGGCGCGGAGGACTATGCACGTGAGGTGCTTTTCCGCTTTGCAAACCCGCATATTGACCATAAATGCCGTGCGATCGCGCTGAATTCCTTTGAAAAATTCAAGGTGCGCGTGCTTCCTTCAATTCTGGAATACAAAAAGATAACGGGTGAAAATCCAAAAACGCTGCTGTTTTCTCTTTACGAGCTCGTACGTTTTTACAAAGAAGATGAGCCGAGTGACGATGCAGACGTGATAGAGTATATAAGGCGCGGAAGCTTTGAAAAAGTTGCGGCGGATATGGGTATTGAATTATGATAATAGATAAAAAGGATAACGTTGAAATAGGTGCGGACGGTCACAAATACGCGAGGCTTGATATTTCCGCGGGCGAGCGTGTTATTAAATACGGCTTTCCGATAGGCGTTGCCGCCTGTGATATAAAAGCGGGGGAGAAGGTTTATGAAAACAATCTGCGTTCGGCGCTTTTTGGTGTGAGCGAGTGGGAATACGGCGGCGGTGTGGCAGAGCCTTTTGCTTTTGAGGAAGGGTATTTTATGGGATATCCGCGAAAGGACGGCTCTGTAGGCATACGCAACGAGCTTTGGATAGTGACGACTGTAGGCTGTATCAATCACACCGTGCGCACGCTTGCCTCCCGCCACGGCGCACGCGCGCTTACCCATCCGTACGGATGCTCACAGCTTGGCGGTGACCTTGAAACGACACAAAAAACACTCTGCGGACTTATAAAACATTCCAACGCGGGCGGTGTGCTTGTGCTGGGTCTTGGCTGTGAGGAAAACGGTATTGCCGATATGCAGAAATTGCTTGGAGATTACGACGGCGAGAGAATACGGTTTTTGAATACGCAGGACTGCAGGGATGAAATTGCCGAGGCTGACAAAATAATCGCAGAGCTTAAAGAGATAATGAAAAAGGACAAGCGGGAGAGAGTGCCGATGTCAAAGCTGTGCGTTGCGGTAAAATGCGGCGGAAGTGACGGCTACAGCGGTATTACCGCAAATGCGCAGGTGGGCAGGATATCCGACAGGCTGTATAAGTACGGCGCGGCAATTCTTATGAGCGAGATCCCCGAAACCTTCGGCGCGGAGCAGATACTGCTTGAGCGTGCGCGTGACAGACAGGCTTTTGACAGCGTGTCAAAGATGATGCAGGACTTCAGAAGGTATTATATTGATAAAGGGCTTCCGATAAATGAAAACCCGTCACCCGGCAACGTTGCAGGCGGTATCACGACTCTTGAGGAAAAGTCGCTCGGCTGTGTGCAAAAGGCGGGTAAGGTGACCCTTTGCGGTGCGCTGTATACGGGACAAAAGCCGGACGGCGCGGGGCTTTATATGGTTAACGGACCGGGCAACGACATGGTTGCTATCACAAATCTTACCGCCTGCGGCGCGCATATGATACTGTTTACAACAGGCAGGGGAACACCGCTGTCAGCACCCGTGCCCACGCTTAAAATTGCAACCAACACCGCGCTTGCGACAAAAAAGAAGCATTGGATAGACCACGATTCGATGGCAGAAAGTGACGATGCGCTTTTTGATCTGTGCATACAAACTGCCGAGGGCAGACAAACCCGCGCAGAAGAGGGCGGCTGTTACGATATCGCAATATTCAAGGACGGCGTAACACTGTAATAATCTATGCATTCAAATTGTGGTTTATAGGCAAATGAAATTGGTGTATTGTAGGGGGCGACGTCCCCGACGCCCCGAATAAATTCGTACACACCATATCGGGACGATGTGGGCATCGTCCCCTACGGTAAACGATGGTTTATAGAAGAAGGCTCCCTTGTAAAGGGAGCTGTCGAGCGTATGCGAGACTGAGGGATTTGGAGATGCGAAAACACGTGTGTTTACAACGTTTTTACGTAAAAACTAAATCCCTCCACCGAGCAAGCTCGGTCCCCCTCCCTTTAGGCAAGGGAGGCTTTTTCAGCCCGACAAACCGCAATTTCAATACCGCAAATAAAAATAATATCATCAAACGGAGATTCTTCGTAAAGAAGCGGTCTCCGTTTTTTCTATAAAGAAAAAGACACTTTCGGTTTTTGAAAGTGTCATAGCGGGTCACATACTGACAGTATATTCGCCCGCGGCGAATATAACTGAGACTGTCAAAAAAGGCACAGACCGTGAAGAAAAGGATTACACCCATGCCTCCACTTGTCAGGGGAGGTGGATTTTGCCGTGTGCGGCAAAAGACGGAGGGGTAGTAGGGGAGGATATTATCCTCCCGCAACAGCAAATAAAAGATCCCATGAAAATCAATATTTTCATGGGATTTCTTCACTTTCCGCGAACTCTCCCTCTCGTAGTATCACATACGACTTCGGGTCGAGTTCACGAAATCTGCACTCTTTTTTGGAAGT
>JAZPZR010000126.1:0-9012 GCA_045544795.1 Eubacteriales bacterium | reverse complement strand
TAAAAACGACCTTTTCAGGTCGTTTTTATGGAAACTGTCAAAAAAGGCACAGACCGTGAAGAAAAAGGATTACATCCTTGCCTCCACTTGTCAGGGGAGGTGGATTTTGCCGTGCGGCAAAAGACGGAGGGGTAGTAGGGGAGGATATTATACTCCCGCAACAGCAAATAAAAGATCCCATGAAAATCAATATTTTCATGGGATTTCTTCACTTCCCGCGAACTCGCTCTCTACCGTACCATTGTACGCCGACGAGCGCGAGTTCACGAAATCTGCACTCTTTTTTGAAAGTCACATCAGAGTGTCAAATTTTAAAAAATAGTTTTTTGACACTCTGATGGAAACCACCGCGGTGGTTTCCTTTTATTTTTATTCTGTTACCTGTTCTTCGGTAGTTTCCTCTTCAGGTGCGCTTTCCTCTTCCTTTTCGGAGAGTGAAATATCAATTACCTTGATGCCTTCGGGGAGTTTTACGATTCGTACGCCCTTTGTTGTACGGCTGAAGGTTGAAATCTCATCAACCGCGGTACGCATTACCTGACCGCCCGACGTTACAAGAAGCAGATCCTCATTGCCTGTCGTAATTGCAATTGCACAGACGTTTCCTGTCTTTTCGGTAATGTTGTAGTTGCCTACACCCTTACCGCCTCTTGTCTGCACGCGGTATTCCTCTGTCTCGGTGCGTTTACCGTAGCCGTTTTCGGTAACGGTAAGAAGCGATGAGTCTGCCTGCTCTATAACAGCGCCTACAACGTAGTCGTCACCTTCAAGCTTGATACCTCTCACACCGCGGGTCACACGGCCCATAGGTCTTACGTCTGTTTCGTTAAACTTGATTGCCTTGCCGTAGTGTGACGCAATAATGATATTATCGTCACCCGACGTACGAAGAACGGTATCAAGCGTATCTTCTTCATCAATAATGATTGCAATAACACCTGTCTTACGGATATTTGCATACTCTGCCATCGACGTCTTTTTAACAACACCGCCGCGGGTTACCATCATGAGATAATCCTCACCGTTAAAGTCAGCCACCTTTATCATTGAGCTTACGCGCTCACCCGACATAAGCGGGATAAGGTTAACTGCACTCGTACCCTTTGCCGTTCTTGAGCTTTCGGGTACCTCATAACCCTTTATCTTATATACTCTGCCGAGATTTGTAAAGAAGAGAATATAATCGTGGCTGGATGCAACAAACATCTGCTTTACGGTATCGTGCTCCTTCGTCTTTACGCCCTTGACACCGACACCGCCTCTGTGCTGTGCGCGGTATTCCGACGTCTGTATACGCTTTACGTAGCCCGCATCGGTAAGTGTAAATACGCAGTCTGTAACGGGGATAAGATCCTCATCCTCAAGACCTACCTCACCCACACCGATCTCGGTGCGTCTTGCATCTGAATATTTTCTCTTGATCTCGGTAAGGTCTTCTTTGATAATAGCGTCAACGCGCCATGAGTTTGCAAGAATATCCTCAAGATCGGTAATTTTTTCAATAAGCTCTTTATACTCGCTCTCTATCTTGTCACGCTCAAGACCTGCAAGCTGACCGAGCTTCATGTCAACGATAGCCTGCGCCTGTGCATCGTCAAGGTCAAAGCGCTCCATAAGTGCAAGCTTTGCATCGGGAATCGACTTTGATTTTTTGATAAGCTCAATTACCTCGTCAATATGGTCGATAGCCTTTAAAAGACCTTCTAAAATGTGCGCTCTTGCTTTTGCTTTTCTTATGTCGTACTGTGTGCGTCTTATAATAACAGAGCGCTGATGTCCCACGTACTCTGTAAGTATCTCTTTAAGACTTAAACATTTCGGTACACCGTTTACAAGCGCTATCATGATTGCAGAGCAGGTTGCCTGCATATCGGTAAATTTATAAAGCTGATTGAGCACGACCTGCGGGTTTGCTTCCTTTTTCAGCTCTATAACAAAACGGAGACCGTCCTTGTCCGACTCGTCACGGATATCTGAAATACCGCTGATACGGTCACTCTTTACCTCGTCTGCTATCTTCTCGATAAGAGCCGCTTTTCTTATCATGTACGGAATTTCGGTAACTACGATACGGAAGCGGTCTGTCTTATATTCTTCAATCTCTGCGCGTGCGCGGACGTAAATTTTACCGCGGCCTGTCTTATACGCGTTTCTGATGCCTGTTTTACCCATAATGATACCGCCTGTGGGGTAATCAGGTCCCTTTATATATTCCATAAGCTCATCGACGGTAATTTCGGGGTTGTCCATAAGCGCTATGGTACCGTCAATGACCTCACCCAGATTGTGAGGCGGAATTTCAGTTGCCATACCTACGGCAATACCTGAAGAGCCGTTTACGAGAAGGTTGGGAAAACGTGAGGGAAGTACTGTCGGCTCCTCATCCTTTTCGTCAAAGTTGGGCATAAAATCAACGGTATCTTTTCTGATATCGGTAAGCATTTCGAGCGCAATTTTTTTCATTCTTGCCTCGGTATAACGGTAAGCCGCAGGGCCGTCACCGTCGATAGAACCGAAGTTACCCTGACCGTCAACAAGCGGATAACGGAGTGAAAAATCCTGCGCAAGACGTACCATTGCATCGTAAACCGATGCGTCACCGTGGGGGTGGAAGTGACCGAGCACGTCACCGACAGTAGTTGCAGATTTTCTGTACGGTTTGTCGGGAGTAAGGTTTGCCCTGTACATAGTATAAAGAATACGTCTGTGAACAGGTTTTAAGCCGTCGCGTACGTCAGGAAGTGCACGCGCGGTAATAACGCTCATCGCATAATCGATAAACGCGTTGCGCACCTCGTTTTCAACGTCTATCTCAACGACCTTCTGACCTTCAAAATTTATTTCACTGCTGTGCTTTATTTCTGCTTCAGCACTCTTTTTTATTTCTGCCATTTTATTCTCCTAATTATATATCAAGATTCTTGACATACTGTGCGTTTTTTTCGATAAACTCACGGCGCGGCTCAACCTCACTGCCCATGCATACGGTAAATATCTGGTCTGCAAGCTGCGCGTCCTCCATAGTAACCTTTACTATAGTTCTTCTTGTCGGATCCATTGTTGTTTCCCAAAGCTGTTCGGGGTTCATCTCACCAAGACCCTTATAGCGCTGTATCATGGCACCCTCGCCTATCTCGCTTATGATTCTGTCGCGCTCCTCATCAGAATAGGCATAGTGATCCTTTTTATTTTTAATAATCTTATAAAGAGGCGGCTGTGCAAGATACACGTGACCTTCTTCAATAAGCGGACGCATAAATCTGAAAAAGAAGGTAAGAAGAAGTATACGGATATGCGAACCGTCAACGTCGGCATCGGCCATGATAATTACTTTGCCGTATCTGAGCTTTTCAATATCAAAATCGTTACCGATGTTTGTACCAAGCGCCGTAATTACGGGCTGAAGCTTGTCGTTGCCGTATACCTTGTCGATTCTTGTTTTTTCAACGTTGAGCATTTTACCCCAGAGCGGGAGAATTGCCTGAAAACGTCTGTCACGGCCCTGCTTTGCAGAACCGCCCGCCGAGTCACCCTCGACGATATATATTTCTGTATTTACGTTGTCACGAAGCTGACAGTCGGCAAGCTTACCGGGGAGTGATGCGCCTGTTGAAAGCGCAGACTTTCTCGCATTTTCTCTTGCCTTTCTTGCCGCCTCTCTCGCCTTTGACGCATTGAATGCTTTTTCGATAATAGCGCGCGCGACCTTGGGGTTTTCCTCAAAAAACTCGGTCAGCTTTTCGTTCATGATAGAAGAAACAAGTCCTGTAACCTCGGAGTTGCCGAGCTTTGTCTTTGTCTGTCCTTCAAACTGCGCTTCTTCAACCTTTACAGAAACGATGGCGGTCATACCCTCGCGGACGTCCTCGTTTTTAAGATTTTCATCCTTTTCTTTAAGAATACCCGCTTTTCTTGCGTAGTTGTTTATATTTCTTGTAAGCGCGGTCTTAAAGCCTGTCTCATGCGTACCGCCCTCGGTCGTGTGGATATTATTTGCAAATGATACAAGCATTTCGTCGTAGCGGTTGGTGTACTGAATGGCAATTTCCGCCATCGCACCGTTTTTCTCACCCGACATGTAAATAACTTCCTCATGAGTAAGCTCTTTATTTTTATTTATGTAGCTTACGTATTCGCGGATACCGCCCTCGTAGCACATTTTCTTTTTCTTGACGGTCTCTTCTCTTTCATCTGATATCTCAATTGAAAGACCGCCGTTAAGAAATGCTTGCTGACGGATACGTGTAAGAAGTCTTTCATAATCATATTCAAGCGTTTCAAATATCTCGCCGTCTGCCTTAAAGCGTACCTTTGTACCTGTTTTTTCGGTATCACCTATTATTTCAAGGTCGTTTACTATCTTTCCGCGCTCATATTTCTGATGATATATATGTTTTCCGTCAGATACCTCAACCTCAAGCCATTCAGAAAGCGCGTTAACAACAGATGCACCTACACCGTGAAGACCGCCCGATACCTTATAGCCGCCGCCACCGAATTTACCGCCCGCATGAAGCACGGTAAATACGAGAGTTACAGCGGGAAGTCCCTGTTTTTTATTTATACCGACAGGAATACCGCGACCGTTATCCTCAACCTCGATGACGTTATCCTTGAGAATACGGACACTGATATGGGTACAGTAGCCTGCAAGAGATTCATCGATCGAGTTATCAAGTATCTCATATACAAGATGATGAAGTCCGTTTGCAGATGTTGAACCGATATACATACCCGGTCTTTTTCTTACCGCTTCAAGACCCTCAAGTACCTGTATCTGATTCTCGTCATATGTGTTTGTTACTTTTGTATCAGACATTTTTTTCTCCATTTCTAAGTGGCTGATATTTTTATATAGCCGATATTTTTTTGATGAACTCACAACGCTTTATAAGTGTCTGAGTAGATATCTGTGATACGTAGACGTGAAAGCCGTCCCCCGTATCGTATACAATAAATGATTTGGGAAGCTCAAAGGTGGTATAGGTGAGCCTGCCCGCTTTTTCCGACGCTTCCAAAAACTGACGCGTCCTTTTTGAAACAGTGGTGTTTTCAATATCGTAAATTCCCACTATTCCCTGTTTTTTTATTACTATATCGTTACCGAGATGTAAGTACATTAAATTATCCTGCCTCCCGATACTTTTATGATATTTCCCTTTCCGCGCGCTTTTGCGCTCTCACAGGTCGACACAAGCACCTGCGACGCGCGCGAGCCTGAAAAGATGTATTTTTGTCTTGTTCTGTCAAGCTCAGATAAAATATCGTCAAGAATTATTACGGGATATTCGCCGAACCTGTCGTGAATGACGTCTGCCTGCGCAAGAATAAGTGATAAAACCGCAGACCGTATCTGTCCCTGCGAGCCGAAGTACTTAAGACTTTTTCCGTTTTGCAGAATTAAAAGATCGTCCTTTTGTATACCGCTGCAGGTCATTTTAAGAGTGATATCCGATTCTCTCGTTCTTTTGAATCTGTTTATCATTACTTCTTTTATCTGCTCACGGTCGGTTACTTCTTTTGCAAACTGATTTATATACAGAAGCTTTAATTTATTTTCTGATTTTGAAATATCGGAAAATATGATCTTAGCAAATTGCTCAAGCTTTTTTATATATTCGGCGCGGGCAACCATTATATATGAGCCCTCTTCTGCAAGCTTTTCGTCGTACACGTCAAGAAGCATCGGAATTACGCCGTCTTTTTTGAGCAGCGCATTTCTTTGCGAAAGCACCTTTTGATAGCGAAGCAGCGAATCGGTATACTTTATATCCATAGAACAAAGCGCCATGTCAATAAAGTTTCTTCTTTTGTTCGGTCCCTCTTTTATAAGATTAAGGTGGTCGGGCGTAAATATAATAGACAGAAATGACCCTACAAGCTCACGGTTTTTCAGTACCGTGATACCGTTATGCTTAAGCTGCTTGTTTCCGTCTTTATTTATAACAATTTCAATACTCTCGGTAATATTATCATTTAAATATTCAATCAGTATTGAAGCCTGCGTCTCACCAAAGCGGATAAGCTGTTCTTCCTTTGCGGCACGGAAGCTTTTAAGATAAGAACAAAAGCTGACCGCCTCTAAAATATTGGTTTTACCCTGACCGTTTTTTCCGACAAGAATATTTACGCCTTTTTCAAAGTAAACCTTTTCGTAAGCAATATTTCTGAAATTTTTTAAAATAACAGATTTGATTATCATGTAAGATCGGTATTTATGCGCATGGGAAGTACCATGAACAGAAAATCTTCACCCTCGGCAGGAAGAATAAGAATCGGAGTAAGCTCGGAATTGATCTTTATCTTTATTTCCTCACAGTCACATGCCGAAAGTGCCTCAAGCATAAATTTGTTATTAAAACCGATAGTGATCTTCTGACCGAAGTTATCGGTATTTATCATATCGGTAAATTTACCGATATTTGATGCGGTAGAAATTTTAATTGAATCAAAATCAAAATCACACCGGATAGGGCTTTTTATCGCGTTTGAAGTGATAAGCGCCGCCCTGTCTATCATTGCGCGAAGCTCTTTTGTTTTTACCTTGACTTCAAAAGTAGAGGTTTTGGGAATTACGTTGTTGTAATTTAAAAACTCACCCTCAAGCGTACGCGAGATAATTATAAAGTTACCGAAGGTAAACATTACGTTTTTACCTTCAACTGAAATGCCGATGTTATTTTCAGATTCTTCGGGAAGAATATTGATTATTTCTTTAAGAATTTTTGCAGGAACTATAAACGAATTTATATCACCCGTCTTATACTCAAAGCACTCTTTTTTAAGAGCAAGCCTGAACTGGTCAAGACCGACTGCGGTGACAGATGACTCGCTGTCGTTTATTTCAAAAAGAATACCTGTAAGTATCGGCTTTATATCAAGAGTTGACGCCGCATATATAGTCTGCTTTACAAGGCGCTTGAAGGCAGAGACTGAAATATCAACGCGGGCAGGTGTGTTGACCATGGGTATTCCGGGAAAATCTTCGGGAGATACGCCCATGATGGTAAAGAATGAGCCGCCTGCAGATATTTTTATCTGATAGTTGTCGTCAGCCTCAACGTATATTTCACCGTTCGGACACTTTCTGATAATGTCTGCAAAAAGCTTTGCAGGGAAAATGATAGTTCCGTTTTCAACGGTGTCAGCCTCAAAAGAAGCAGAAATTGCAATTGTAAAATCGTAAGCGGTAAGTGTTATAAGTCCGTCCTTTATCTCACCCTTGATACCCTCAAGTGCGGAAATGGTTGATTTGACAGACGCCGCTTTTGATACGATAGAAACAGCCTCGCTCAGCTTATCCTTCTGACATACAAAACGCATTTTAAAAAATTTCCTTTCATTTGTTATAAAAACGTTAAAGTAGAAGCAGTAGTAGTAGTGATGAATCTGTTGAAAACCGCAAAAAAGTCAATTACCGTCACAAAAAAACGGTGTTTATCCTTTTTTATCAGCATGTTTATAAAGGACAGGTTATCAACAATCAAGAAATATGTAAAAAATTGGATTATAAAACTGTTTATAATTATTTGTTAATTGTTCAAAACAATGTTTAAAAATCCTTTTTGATATTTTCCATCATTTCATTGATGGTCTGTGAGAATTTTGAGTCGGTAGCCATTTTTGCTTCGGTCTGTTTTATTGAATGTAAAACGGTAGAATGGTTTTTACCGCCGAACTCGTCACCGATGATGGAAAGTGAGATATCAGTAAGCTCGCGTGTGATATACATTGCGATCTGACGCGCATTGATTATATCCGCACGGCGCTTTGTCGAGTAGATATCATCCTTTGAAATGTTGTAATACTTTGAAACGTGATCGACGATTCTGTCAGGAGTTATCGCAGTATTTACGTTTTCCTTTATTACCGACTGAATAACATTCTGAATAATACCGATAGTGGGTTTTTCACCCATAAATATGAGTGAGTACGCCTTTATCTTTTTAACCGCACCCTCAAGCTCACGTACGTTGTTTTTAAGCTTGTTCGCTATGTAGTCGACAACGTCGTCTGTAAGCTCAAGATTAAGAGAATTTGCTTTGTTTTTAATAATTGCAACACGCGTTTCATACTCAGGCGGCTGAATGTCCGCAATAAGACCCGACTCAAAGCGTGTCTTAAGCCTGTCCTCAAGCGTTGCCATTTCCTTCGGCGGACGGTCAGAGGTTACGATTATCTGCTTTTTAGCCTCGTAAAGCGCTTCAAACGTATGGAAGAACTCCATCTCAGTAGAAACCTTACCGCCGATAAACTGAACGTCGTCTACCAAAAATACGTCAACGTAGCGGTACTTGTTTCGAAACTGTGTCTGCTGACCGTTCTGAATAGCCTGAATAAGCTCGTTTGTAAATTCCTCACCCTTGACTATCATGATTGTAGCGTCGGGATTGTTTGTTCTTATCTCGTTTGCGATCGCAAAGAGAAGATGTGTTTTGCCAAGACCCGATTTACCGTAGATAAAAAACGGGTTGTATGCGCCTGCGGGATTGTTTGCAACGGCAAGAGCTGCGGCATGCGCGAATTTATTTTCATCACCTACGACAAAGTTGTCAAAGGTAAGCTCCTGATTAAGCGTCATAAGCGGCCTTTCCTCAGGCTCCTCAATCTTAATATCCTCAACGTCCTTTATCTGACGCGGCTGACTTACTTTTTTGCTGACGTCTTCTTCTGAAAGAATTACAGCCTCTATCTCAAAGCCCATTACCTGAGTAAGAGCATTTTGTATTTCATGGCGGAATTTATTTATTATTAACTGTTTCTGAAAATTTGTCTGCGCATATAAAAAAGCTTTATCATCCTCAAATTTAATAGGACGCAAAAGACTTATCCAACTGTCATAAGAAGTACTTGAAACGTTTTCTTTTATTATTGCAAGCGCATTTGACCAAACGTCACCGAAAGATTCCATTTTTGCCCTCCTGAATTGAAATTTATACAGTGTAATTATATCATATCAATTTTATAATTTCAATATATTTATATTAATAAGTATTAATTATATATATAGGG
>JAZPZR010000125.1:0-11568 GCA_045544795.1 Eubacteriales bacterium | reverse complement strand
GATTCTTTTATTTGCTGTTGCGGGAGGATAATATCCTCCCCTACTACCCCTCCGTCTCGCTTCGCTCGACACCTCCCCTGACAAGTGGAGGCAAATCAGAGTGTTCCTTTTCTTCACGGTCTGTGCCTTTTTTGACAGTCTAAGAAAAAAGCACCCTTGCGGGTGCTTTTTCCTAGGGGGATTAGGATTTCGGGATTTTAATTATATATTCCACAAACCCGTCACGCTCCTGTAATTTCGTGGTGGGTTTGATTCCCGACTGTTTTATCAGGTCTACAGCCTTGTTGATTGTGTTTATAAAAATGCGTACGTCACCTATTTTACAGCTTCTTTGCGGCTTTTGGGGCGGCGGCTCAAGTAAATCGTTTATAAATCGCTCTGTCTGCGGTACGTTGAAGTTATTTTCAACAATTTTATCAAGCGCAAAAAACAGCTTGTCCTTATCGCGAATGCGCAAAAGCTCTCTTGCATGCCTTTCGGTAAGACCCGCGGCGGTGATTATCGCGCGTGCGGTTACGGGTAGCTTTAAAAGCCTTAACTTGTTTGACACGGTGGATTGCTTTTTTGACACTCTTTTGGCAATATCCGACTGAGAAAGTCCGAATTCGTCTATAAGACGCAAGTACCCTTCCGCCTCTTCAAAAAAAGACAGCTGCTCGCGTTGGATGTTTTCAATAAGCGCAAGCTCGGCGCGCTCCTTGTCACTGCGCTCACTCACAATGCAGGGTACCTCGGTAAGACCTGCGGCGACCGCGGCGCGCAGTCTTCTCTCCCCTGCTATCAGCTCATAACCGTCATCCACCCGGCAGACAAGCAACGGTGACAGTATACCGTGCTGTTTTATCGACTCGGCAAGTTCATTTATCGCTTTTTCGGAAAAATGCCTGCGCGGTTGGAATTTTGACGTTTTTATTTGCGCGGGTGAAATCATATCTATACCCGTTTGTTGTCGTGTAAATAAAAATGGCATTATTTGTACCTCGTTGAACAAATAATACCATTTTTTACCATTTATGTCAATAAAAACCGTTCGTCATTTTGCGAACGCTTTCGACAGTGCCTTTGACGTTCTGGGATAGACGGGATGCGTCGGTTTTACTTTTCTTATAACTACAAGAGTACGCGCGCCTGCGTTTTCGGGAAGCTCGTAGGTAATTACGTCCTCAATTTCACCCGAAAGCTCTTTTATATGCGTGCGCGCCTCATCGATCTCACCCATATCGTTTCCCTTGTATGCGATAAACAGACCGCCTTCTCTGACAAACGGCAGACACAGCTCGCACAAAAGAGGAAGATATGCGACCGCGCGGGATATTGCAACGTCAAAACTGTCGCGCATGCCCTTTTGCCTGCCCGCTTCCTCTGCACGCGCATGCAGTGTCACGATCTTGTCAAGCGACAACTCCCCTATCACGCCGTCAAGAAAAGTAAGGCGCTTTTTGAGTGAATCGAGAAGGGTAAAATCAAGTGTCTTGTCGGCAAGCTTTAACGGCATTGACGGAAATCCGCCGCCGCAACCGATGTCGATAATTCTATCATTATTATTAATAAGACCGAGTGATAACGGATAAAGACTGTCAAAATAATGCTTTATCATGATATCGTGCGGTTCTTTTATAGCAGTGAGGTTAAGATGCTTTGAGGTCTCGATAAAAATATCCGAAAACTTTAAAATATTATCCTCAAAATCGCCGTCTGTTGCGATTTTATATTCGTTACACAGTGAAACGAGCTTTGCTATCTCACTTTTCATTACGTTTTTTCTCCTGTTCAAGATAAATCATAAGAACGCTGATGTCAGCGGGGCTTACACCCGAAATTCTGCTTGCTTGACCGAGAGATACGGGTCGGATATCGGCAAGTTTTTGCCGCGCCTCAATACGAAGGCCGATTATTTTTGAATAGTCGATATCCTCAGGCAACAGTCTGTTTTCAAGCCGTGCAAAATCGCGCGCGGCAGAGAGCTGTTTTTCTATGTATCCCTTGTATTTTATTGAAATTTCAACTTGATTTACAACGGCTCTGTCAAGCGCAGGTCTGTCGGGGTCGGCGCATGCCGTGTCCTTGTAGCTTATCTGCGGGCGGGAAAGCAGATCGTATATCGAACAACCGCTTTTAAGCTCGGCAGTGCCCGCGTCGCGAAGTATCTGCTGAAGCTGATCGTTTTTGGGTGATACGTTAACGTGCATGAGCCTTTCCGTCTCCTGCTCTATCGCCTGCTTTTTAAGTAAAAATCTCTCGTATCTCTCGTCAGATATAAGACCTATACCGTGACCTGCGGGCGTGAGTCTGAGGTCTGCATTGTCCTGCCTCAGTATCAGCCTGTACTCACTTCGCGAAGTCATCATTCTGTACGGCTCGTTTGTGCCCTTTGTGGTAAGATCGTCAATAAGCGTGCCGATGTAGCTTGAGGCGCGGTCAAGTATAAACGGGTCTTTGCCCTGCACCTTTTTCGCCGCGTTTATGCCCGCGATAAGACCCTGCGCCGCCGCCTCCTCGTAGCCTGACGAACCGTTAAACTGACCCGCGCCGTAAAGCCCGCTTATCGTCTTGAACTCAAGCGTGGGATAAAGCGCAAGAGGGTCGACACAGTCGTATTCAATAGCGTACGCAACACGCATTATCTGCGCATTTTCAAGCCCTTTTATGCTTTTTATTATATCTCTTTGTACAAATTCGGGAAGTGACGAGGACAGTCCCTGTATGTACATCTCCTCGGTATCAAGACCGCACGGCTCGATAAACAGCTGATGCGATTTTTTGTCCGCAAAACGCATGACCTTGTCCTCGATACTGGGGCAATAGCGGGGACCCACACCCTTTATCATACCGCTGTAAAGGGGCGAAAGATGAATGTTGCTGCGGATTATATCGTGAGTTTTTTCGTTTGTATAGGTAACGTGGCAGTCGACACGGTTTTCACCGATGTAACCGTTTTCAAAAGAAAACGGAACTATCTCATCGTCACCGTGCTGTGCCTCAAGCTTGGAATAGTCAATGGATAAACGGTTGACACGCGCGGGAGTGCCTGTTTTAAAGCGGCGGAGCGGCACGCCGAGTGCCTTAAGCTTTGCCGACAGCTTTGTTGCGGCAAACATACCGTCAGGACCGCTTTCGATAGAATTCTCACCTATTATGATACTGCCTGCAAGAAACGTACCCGATGCGATAACAACGGCTTTGCAGCCATACTCGGCGCCAAGATGTGTAACAACGCCCGAAACCGCGCCGTTTTGCACAAATATATCGACAATTTCCGCCTGAATGAGATGCAGATCCTGCTGTTTTTCGAGAGCGTGCTTCATATATTTCTGATATTCGCGTCTGTCCGACTGCACGCGCAGAGAGTGTACGGCGGGTCCTTTACCGCGGTTGAGCATACGGCTTTGTAAAAAGGTGGCGTCCGCCGCCTTTCCCATCTCGCCGCCGAGCGCGTCAATTTCGCATACAAGATGCCCCTTTGCCGTACCGCCTATCGAGGGATTACAGGGCATATTGCCCACCGCATCAAGATTTATGGTAAATACCGCGGTCTTACAGCCAAGGCGCGCCGAGGCAAGCGCCGCCTCGATTCCCGCGTGGCCTGCGCCGATAACTATTACATCGTAATCGTCAACATGATACATTATTCGTATATCTCCGTAATGAGTAGTTTTCCTTGTTTTACAGATACCCGCGGTGTCCCGCACGGCTCGTTGCTGACACCGTACTGATAGCTTGATTCAATAACGGCATCGTCAAGATTATATTTTGCGCCGGTGATAGTCACACCCTCGGCGCGCGACTGCGCGAATACGGAAAAATAACGGCAGTCGGGGTCAATATCAATACTTGTGTCTGTCAGACGAATCGTCAGCATTCCGTCACATATCTCACCGACGGCAGAGTGCTTTTCAAGATATTCAAGTATCGAAACGGCGGCAAGCGTGTGGTCAAACCTTCCGCCTGTCATGCCGAGCAGTAAAAAGCAGTCAAACCCGCGTGAGAGTGCCGTTTTTACCGCAAAAAAGCTGTCTGTATCGTCCTTTTCGCAGGGAAGCACGATGGTTTCAATATCCGTTTCCGGCTTTTGCATGCTGTCAAAATCCCCTACTATCAGGTCGGGCGTTATGCCGAGCGCCTGCGCGTGAAGATAACCCGAATCACAGCATATTATATAATCGGTATCTGAAATTTTTTTTAAAAGTCTGTCGGTTGCGGTAAGATCACCGCCGCCTATCACAACACATTTTTTCATAAAATGTCCTTAAGTATCCCTTCAAGATCAGAAAAATCTGTATAAAATCGGTCGGTTTTTTCTTTAAATACTTCAGGTGAGTTTCTGTTGGATCTTTCGTAAATTGTAGCCGTTTTGATGCCGATCTTCTTTGCGGCTACCATGGCGGTGAGATTGTCCTCAAACAGCCAGGTACGGCAGGGGTCAAACCCGATTTCCTTGGAAAGAGTAACAAACGCTTCGGGTGTCGATTTGTCGGTAGAATAGTAAACGGCGTCAAGATAATCCGTAAAGCCAAGACGCTTTACAGTCGGCACTACAAGAGGTTCGGGACAGGCGGAAACCACCGCCATTCTTATGTTTTTTGCGTGCAGAGCTTTAATGAGTGCAAGCGCGCCCTTCGTCTCTTCAACTGTAAGGTACTTTTCAACCACAAGCGCTATCACGGCATCAAGCGCCTCTTTGTCGGTAAGCGGAAGATTGTAAAGATCTCGTATCTCGCTGCTCGACTGCTCAAGCGTTTTTCCGTACATCATTCCGTAAAGATCGCCCTTTGGCTCACCGCCCTGCTGCTTTACAAAATCGGCCGCTATCGTCGTCCATAACGGCATTGAGTTTATAAGCGTGCCGTCCATGTCAAAAAGAACACATTCTGTCAAATAAAACACCTCTTTCCAACTAAAAATCATATCATTTTTGCTTATTTATGTCAATAAAAAGCGGTAAAAGTGTAAAAACACTTTTACCGCAATATTCGTACTTTAAAAGTGGCGGAAAGATAATAAATCCCTCCACCGCCTGTCGAAAACGGGGATTAACCGATAATATAAACGTTTACGTTTCTTCTGCCGAACTGACGGCACTCTCTTTCGCTCTCAACGAACAGGTCGATTTTATAACCCTTGATAGCACCGCCTGTATCACCTGCAACAGCCTCGCCGTAGATATACTGACCGTCTGTTGACTCAATATAAAGCTTTGTTCCAAGGGGAATTACGTTCGGGTCAACTGCAACGACACCGCGGCGTGTTTTTTCGCCGAGCGCGGTTTTGTTACCGCCGTCGTTTCCGTAGGTGTAGGCAGACGCTTTCATTGTAATTACTTCTTTATAATTTGAGGGGGCGTTTCCCGACTTGTAGAAAGATGATTTTACACGTGTGCCGACTTTTACCACCTTGTTTACCTTTTCGGTAACGGTCTTGCTTGAAATAAGCTCACGGTCAGTCTCTTTCCCGTCGGTATAGGTTACGCTGTAGGTATGCTCTATCTTGCCGTTGACACCCTCGGTAACAACCTCGGTCTCGCCCTCGTAAAGCTCGTCCGTCTTGATCTTTTCAGTCTGATACTTTACCGTTTCAGTTTTTGTAACGGTTGCCTTTTCAACGCGTTTTATAACGATAGATACGTTTTCTGAAATCTCGGTATCGAGCGCAGGCTCAACGATATCGCCTTCGTTTACCGTGTAACCGCCCTTCGCAAGAAGGTCGGAGACTGTGCCCTTTGCGCCCTTGTAGGTAACGTTTTCGCCGTCTGCTACAACATTTATATATATAGCGCGCTCAACGTAAACGTCAGTTCCGTCTACAGTAACCGTATCTTCACTGTAAACCTGCGTGCCTGTTTTTTTGAGCCACAGCTCATGATCGTTTGAAAGTGTTGTAAAGGTTGCGCTCTCAACACCGTCAACGTAAACGTGAACGTCGTTTCTTTTAACTACGTGCGCAGACATCAGCATAAAAAGCGTGATAACGCCGGTAATGACCGCGATGCTGTGCTTTGTAGCGCGAAGCGACATTATGTTTTTTATATCATTTAAAAGTTTCATACAATACTCCTTTTTGGGTCTTATGCTCAAAAAATTACAAATTGATTACAAAACCGTGACATATGATAACAGATAAATATCGAAAAATCAACCCTTTTTATGAAAAAGTTACATTTCAAGGTTAATTATATACCGATCTGATACAATTTATTCGCAAAAAAGAAGACCTTTCCTTTTTTTATATACGCGCGTGCGTGAGTTGTTACTTAGGTAGAATTTTTTTTGAATTGTTTGTGCACCATACACAAACAATCAAATACAAAAACAACATAATGTTAAAGAAATACCCTAAAAAGTCAAAAAGAGCATTTTTCATCAAAAAAATTTTTAAAAATTGGTAAAGGAATTCTATTGACTATAAAAATATTAGAATATATAATGTTATCATCCATAATTGTACAACTATGTGTTTTGTGCAAAAACAATAAAGGAGTGAAAATACATGACAAAAATGTCAACACGCATTCTCTCATTGATTCTTGCCGTATTTATGGTAGTTTCAATGGTGACTGTATTCACACTTCCCGCTTTTGCTGCAGAGGCAGATGAGGAAGAGGAGTACGTTATTGATTACGAGTCATTCTTTAACAAAGGTGAGGGCGGACAGCCTGACTACTTTAATGACAACGTATTTCTTATTGATCCTAAGTGGGATGATGAGGAGCTTGTGGATAACAGATCTATCACTTTCGAGTACCTTGGAGTACCGAGGGAGATACGCTGTGATACAGCGCATCATTTCAATAATTGGAAGGATGCGGAGACTTCTGCTTACTCGCATGAGTTCCTTAACGGTAACAATATCTATTCATACGTTCCGGTATTCATCTTTGCACCCGGAACATATACTGAGCAGATACATTTTCCGACCAGCGCGATAATTATTGGCGCAAATGCGGGCATTTCTCCTAATGCTGAGCTTGGCGCTGAAGAGTGGACAGCCGAAAAGATCGGTGAAAACAAGGGCTGGAAGGCAAATGAAAACCGTAAGACAGAGACTATATTCAAGGGCGGTATCAAGCAGGAAACACGTGTTCCCGCTGCAGGCGGTGACGGTCAGCCCTTTACAGGCTCTGAGGATGAGCGTTTTGCATTCTGGCTCCAGCAGGCAAAAAATGCAGGTAAGGATCCTAAGCTTACCGTTGTTATCGACGGTGTAACGATCACTTCGGGCATGTCTATCAACCACTATGACCATGCTTCAAAAAGCGGCAGTACGCTTGTACCCAACCTCAAGTACGGCAATTCTGAGCTTGCAAACGATGCACGCCGCAAGATCAACATAACGTTTGATAACTGTATTATTGACAGCACTTACGTTGTAAGCTGCTCAAACGGTGCTCACAATATACCTGAGGTTACCGTTAAAAACAGTGAGATCAAAAAGTCAGGCTCTGACCTTATCAAGCGTGATATCAAATCGGCTACCTTTAAGAACGTGTATTTCCACGATTTTACGGGTGAGGCATCTCTCTGGAACGTAAGTAACCTTGTAAATACCAACCTTATTGCGACAAACGCAGGCAGCGGAACCTATGCTTCCGACTTTGGCAATAAGGTGGATACCGTTGTTGACGGCTGCGTATTTTATAACTTCAACGTAACCAACCCCAACTTCTTCCTTGTAGGTCCCTACCTCAGAATGGACAGTGCGGGAAAGAATCCGTCTATTCAGCTCGCATCATCAACGTTTACTCATACATTTAATAACAATATCTTCTATGACGTGGCACCTAACACGCAGAAGGATTATATCATAAACGCATTTGACGTTGATAAATCGTCAAACGTGACAGTTAACGTTACAAATAACCAGTTCTATCAGAGCGAAGGCAAGAGCGTATATTCACCCTTTGAGTTTACTGCAAACCACAAGAAGAATAATGACGTTATAAACTATTCGGGCAACGTTGCAACGGGTGCTATTGCAACTCAGGAATATACTCCCACACGTATATTCAACAATGACCTTAAATACGGCATTACGGTTGACGGTGTGACTCTTAATGCGGAAAACACTGTTGTATACGTAGGTAATTATAATCCGCTTCCCGAAGCAGAAATACCGCTTCTTTATGCGAAGGACGGTCAGTCCTTCTACATTTCAAGCTTTGCAGGCATAAAATACAAATTTGAAATAGATAACAAAAACGTATTCCCCTATTCAAATAATATAAATATTACAGGCGATACCACCAAGAACGTAATTCTTCTTTCGGCAGATTACGGCAATATCTCGCTCAACTGTCCTGCAAACATCTACGGTATGGGCGTTGGCATAAATCCCAACGATGCGGCAAAGGCAGCTGCTGAAAACAACTACGACTGGACGGCAAATCCCGCCTTTGATATCTACGGAAAGACAACCGTCGGTTCAATCGGTATTTTGGCTGATATCGAAGGTGAAGTAAGCGTAAACGGTGTTACCTTGACGGGCGGCATTCTCGATAATACAAGAACAGATTTGGAAAAGGGCGCGCTCGGTATTACCGTTAAAAATACGGTTCTTGACGATACGGGTGTATCATCGGCAACAGAATGGTTTGATCTTGAAAACGCACGTTCAAAGAACAGCGCTGCTGACGAGAAGGCTGTTGAGTGCGGCAAGGCATACGCTGACAGCTTCACGCTTGAAAACGTACGCGTAGCAAATTCTGCTTTACACGCAAAGATATTTAATGACTACGTTCCTGCCAACGTCACCGTAAACGGACTTTACGTTGACGGTAACGCAAGCGGCAAGTCAAGCGCTTCGCTCGGCTCATTCATGCTTGGCGCAAACAACAAAAACGGCAGTCTTACCGTTACAAACAGCAATATCCGCAACGGACAGAACGCTGACAGCGTTATTGACGTTAAGACATACGCCGGAAGCCCGCTTACACAGGTAACAGACCACAAATATGCTGTAACGGTTAAAAATAATATCTTTGTTAACGCGGCAAGTGACCGTGGAAGCGTTGTTAAGGTAAACACAGGTCTTGTATCCGCTCTTAACGTAAGCGCAAACAAATTCATTAAAACAAACAGTGCAACAGGTGCTGTGATCGGTGCAACGGTTACACATACCGATGCTGAGACGGTTGCTCTCAAGAATAACGTAATAGCTTCATGTAACAGCTTTACAGGCTATGACGATGCGCAGAAGATCGCAAGCTTCGGCTTCGGCGATGCAGATCCTGCGGTTGTTGACCATGCATTCGGCGAGCCTGTTCCAAACGGTGACGCTACATGTATAAACGTCGGTACCGCTACGGTTACCTGTACACAGTGCGGTGTATCCGAACAGGTTGCAGGCACAAAGTTCGGCGATCACAAATGGGACGACGGCGTATACAACAACGATGCTACATGTACTTCAGACGGCACAAAGACACAGACATGTACCGTATGTACGACCGAAACACAGAAGGTAACAGCTCCCGGCACAAAGCTTGATCATGAGTTTAAAGAGGATGCATACGTTGCAGACAATAACGCGCTTTGCTACAAGGCAGGCACAGAGACTGCAAAATGTACCTGGTGTGATGCTAAAAACACAAGAGAAAACGCTGAAAAATACCCCGCAACAGGCGCTCATGTTTTCGGCGAGTACGTATATGATAACAACGCTACTTACAGAGCAGACGGCACAAAGACTGCAAAATGTAAGACTGAGGGCTGTACTGTAACACATACTGTAACAGCTGAGGGAACCAAGCTTCCTGCACCTGCAGACGTTGACAGTACAAAGAAGTTTACTGACGTAAAGGCAGGCAAGTGGTATACAAAGGCAATCGACCACGCTACCTCATACGGTCTTGTATCAGGTGTGACAACAACTACCTTCGGTGTTGACGTTGAGATCAACCGCGGTATGTTTATCACCATCCTTGCAAGAATTGCAGGTATTGATACAGGCAAGGACGCAAATAACGCGGCTGTAACCAAGTTTACCGACGTAAAAGCAGGCAAATACTATGCTGCGGCAATCGCATGGGCAAACGCAAACAACATCGTTTCAGGTAAATCTGAAACAACGTTTGAGCCTGAGACTGCAATTACACGTCAGGAGCTTGCCGTAATGATCGTTAACTTTGCAAAACAGCAGGGTATCACTCTTACCGCTGCTGAGGATGCAATTGCTTTTGCAGATGCCGATACAATTGCAAAGTTTGCAAAAACTGCAGTTGCAACCTGTCAGAAGGCAGATATCATCAACGGTTATAACGAAGGCGGAAAGGCTGTCTTCAAGCCCAAGGATACTGCTACACGTGCAGAGGCTGCGCAGATGCTTTATAAGTTCCACAAGGATTTCTATCTTAAGTAATAAAGAACAGATGCATATTTCCCGCAAGGCGTAATAGCCTTGCGGGATTTTTGTGGTAAAGGAAAAATTACGGTTTGTCGGGGGAAACAAACCTTAGGCTCCCTTGTAAAGGGAGCTGTCCAGCGTATGCGAGACTGAGGGATTCAAATATGCAAAAAATCTTGTATTCTCTTAACATTTTACGTAAAAACTAAATCCCTCCACCGAGCAAGCTCGGTCCCCCTCCCTTTACAAGGGAGGCTTTTTCAACTCTACAAACCGTAATCTGAACGCATAAATAAAAAGAATTGACGCCTGCGTATCATGAATTTGCCACAATTTATCGGCATAAAACAGCGCAAAAACACGGATTTTTGAGATGTTTAAAAAAACGCGCCGAAATTCAGTACACAATATATCTAAAACGTAGAAATCTAAAGTATAATTTTGTAAACTGTGCACAAAAATCACACTAAAATTAGTCGCACCGTGTTAAAAAGAAGTCACACAAAAGCAAAAGCGGGCAACACACCCTTACCGCGCAAAAAAACCGATTTGCGATTTGTGTTGACTATTAATATTAAAAATTATATAATGTTTATACCCATAATTGTACAATGACAAAAAGTAGTTTGTGCAAAGACTGAAAAAGGAGTGAAATTTACATGGGCAAAACAACCAAACGCGTTTTATCAATGGTGCTCACAGTACTTATGCTTCTGTCGATGGTAACTGTATTTACGTTGCCTGCTTCGGCGGAGAGCTCGGATGCTGCACCCGGTCTTGATTATGACGCACTTTTCAAAAATGAGGAGACGTTCCTTATCAATCCCGAATGGGCAGACGTTTCCGGTCTTAAGGCGGGTGATACTGTCTTCTTCTGGTTCAGAGGCGAAGAAAGGACAGTTAAATATAATCCCGAAAAGCATTTTGCATCGTATACGGCTGCATACAATGCAATCTGGTCAAAGCTCACAATTGAGAATTACTTCACCTATAAACCGGTGATCATCTTTGCTCCCGGTGAATATGACGAAGCAATTCCCGTTCATGCTCCCGCAACCATCCTCGGTGCGCAGGCAGGCATTTCACCTAACGCAACCATCGCACCTGAAAACTGGAATAACGCGAGCACTGAGGGCACTTGGCCGAAAAACGGCAAGCGTACTGATGCTAACGAGACACTTTTCTACCAGTCGGTATACTTCTCCACAAGAACGAAGGGTGCAGACGGTGCAT
>JAZPZR010000124.1:0-8393 GCA_045544795.1 Eubacteriales bacterium | reverse complement strand
TTTATGCAACACTTTTCTCTTTTTTATATGCTTTTTGCTACTTCCAAACCTCACCACTCGGCGTACCTTTGTACGCCGTCGGGCAAGCCTACGGCTCGGTTTGAAACTTCCGAAAAATTTTTTCTATCCCCTTAAAAAAGGCACAGACCGTGAAGAAAAGGAACACTCTGATTTGCCTCCACTTGTCAGGGGAGGTGTCGAGCGAAGCGAGACGGAGGGGTAGTAGGGGAGGATATTATCCTCCCGCAACAGCAAATAAAAGGTGCCATGAAAACACTGGTGTTTTCATGGGATTTCTTCACTTTCCGCCAACTCGCTCTCTACCGTACCATTGTACGCCGACGAGCGCGAGTTTACGAAATCTGCACTCTTTTTTGAAAGTCACATCAGAGTGTCAAATTAAAAGAATGGTTTTTGACACTCTGAGCGGGAACTTGTTTCCCGCTATTTTTATAAAATGTTTGACTTTAGCGCATTACTGTGCTACAATGGTAAAATATTATTGGATATAGGAGGGAAAACATGAAAATCAATGCAGAAACAATTGTTTTCATAATCTATTTTTTGTTTATGCTTGCAATCGGCGTTTACTTTTTCATCCGTTCAAGATCGGGCGGTGAAAAGGGATATTTTCTCGGCGGCAGGCAGATGGGACCGTGGGTGTCGGCACTTTCGGCGGGCGCGTCGGATATGAGTGCGTGGGTGCTTATGGGTCTTCCCGCATCAATATACGCTTACGGTATCGGACAGACGTGGATCGCTATCGGTCTTGCGCTCGGTTACACACTCAGCTGGCTTTTCCAGGCACCGAGACTTCGCAGATATTCCATTCTTGCTAACGACTCTATTACGATACCGCAGTATCTTACCAACAGATTTATGACAAAAAGCCGTGCGCTTCAGATAATAAGCGCGGCAATCTTCCTTGTTGCGTACACCGTTTACGCGGCATCAAGCATCAAGGCGTGCGGTACGCTTTTTAATACCGTTATGGGACTGGATGAGACTGTTGCAATGTACGTTGCGGCGGCAATCATTATTTCCTATACCTTCCTCGGCGGATTTTCCGCAGTATGCTGGACCGACTTTTTCCAGGGCATGCTCATGCTCGGTGCGCTTCTTATCGCGCCCATCTTTGCGCTTGGAATCATCAATTCAAACGGCGCCGCAGTTTCAATGAGCGAGCTTCCCGACGGCTACTGGAATCTTTTTGCTAACTGGAAGGACGTTGCTTCGGGTCTCGGCTGGGGTCTTGGCTACTTCGGTATGCCCCATATCATTATAAGATTTATGTCACTGCGTTCTGATAAGGACCTTAAAAAGAGCGCGAAGATCGGTATCATCTGGACGCTTCTTATACTTGTCTTCTCGGTCGGTGCAGGTATCGTCGGCCACCTTCTTCTCGGTGAGATCGCGGACAGCTCGGTCGTATTTATCACAATGGTACGTAAGATATTCCCGCCCGTTATTATCGGTATTCTGCTTTCGGCGATCCTTGCCGCTTCAATGAGTACGGCAGACTCACAGCTTCTTGCATCGTCGTCAGCCTTTGCAAGTGACGTGTATAAGCCTGTTATCCGTAAAAACAAAGCGTCTGATAAAGAGATGCTGTGGGCAAGCCGTTTCGTAGTTCTTGCAATTTCGGTGGTTGCCGTAATTATCGCGGCAAACCCCTCGTCAGGTACTATCATGTCACTTGTTGAAAACGCATGGGGCGTGTTCGGCGCGGCGTTCGGACCTGCGATCCTTCTGTCACTCTTCTGGCGCAGGTTTAACTTCCAGGGTGCTGTAGCGGGTATTATTACAGGCGCTGTCGTTGATATCGGCTGGCTTGTGCTTTTTGGAAGCGCGTTTGAAAAGCTGACCATCGTAAACCTCGGCATTTACGAGATCATCCCCGGCTTCTTCGCAAGCCTTATCGTAGCAATTATTGTTACGCTTATGACAAAAGCACCCTCGGATGAGGTAACTGCAGTATTTGACAGAGCCGCTTCAAAAGAAGAGATATAATAAAAATCGGCATCCGAAAGGATGCCGATTTTACAGAGTGTCAAAAAACCATTCTTTTAATTTGACACTCTGATGTGACTTTCAAAAAAGAGTGCAGATTTCGTGAACTCGACCCGAAGTCGTATGTGATACTACGAGAGGGAGAGTTCGCGGAAAGTGAAGAAATCCCGTGAAAATGAACATTTTCATGGGATCTTTTATTTGCTGTTGCGGGAGGATAATATCCTCCCCTACTACCCCTCCGTCTCGCTTCGCTCGACACCTCCCCTGACAAGTGGAGGCAAATCAGAATGTTCCTTTTTCTTCACGGTCTGTGCCTTTTTTGACAGTCTCTAAAAAGTCGCAACTAAACGGTTGCGACTTTTTTATATGAAGAAAAGCTTACTTACAACTGTCATAACAACAAGGAAAATTACGTTTATTCCCGTGAACATCAGAAAGTAATGCATTGTCTTTTTAGGGTAGAGCACGCGGTATTCGTTAAATGTGATAAGGCTTGCGAGGGACGCGATAAGAGTACCCGTACCGCCGATATTTACACCGAGCAAAAGCTCTTTATAATTGTCTGTAAACTGTGATAAAAGTATTGCAGAGGGTACGTTGCTTATGCATTGACAGGATGCGATGGACACAAGCATTGTGTCTTTATGTAAAAGCGCGGACACAAATTCGTTTACCGCATCTATTCTTGCAAGGTTGCCTGCAAAAATAAAGAAAAAGAAGAAGGTGCCGAGCAGTCCGTAATCGACCGATAAAAGCGCGTGTCTGTCAAAAGCAAGAAGTACGATAGGAATGAGAATAAGACCGAACCAATAGGGGACAAGCCTGAAAACGATAAGGAGTGAGAACGCAAAAAGTGACAGATACAGCACCGTTTTCCAGAAATCGAGTGCCTCACCGAAATGCTCGTCTATCGTAAGCTTTTTGGCTTTTACAAAAAGGCAAGCACCGGCAAGCATTGTAATTGCAAGTAAAAACGGCGGGAGCATAATAAGACAGAATTCGCCTGTCGGAATATTAAAAAAAGAGTAGAGGTATAAATTCTGCGGGTTGCCGAAGGGTGTCAGCATTCCGCCGAGGTTTGCGGCAATATTTTGTAAAATAAATAGATATGCCATGTACTTTTGCTCGTTTGCAACGGTCAGCGCAAAGTAGCCGAGCGGTAAAAAAGTGATAAGCGCCATATCGTTTGCAATAAGCATCGAGCCGATAAAGGTGATGCATAAAAGCATAAAGAACAGGTTGCGCAGATTTCCCGTCAGCATTACAAGACGCCTTGCAAGAATGGTAAAAAACTTGATATTCCGAAGGGCGCAGATGACCGCAAGCGTTATAAACAGACAGGCAAGCGTTTTCCAGTCAAAATAATCAAGATACGCCTTGTCGGGCGGCACAAAAAAAGCAGTAGCTATCGCCGCAACCACCGCCACGCAAAACACGGTATTCTTTTTTAAAAATCGTATAATTATCATGAAAACTCCATTAATTACGGTTTGGTTGAATGTTTTCTTTAGCTGTGTTAACGGAACTGATAAGCATGACACGAAGGTTTGTGCACATGTTGTCAAGTTCTTTGTATTGCGTCTCGGTTATATAATTTGTTTTGTAAAGAAGCTCTAGCCAATATCCTGTTTCGTTTGCTTCTTTAAGTGCGATTTGCAACTTTGCGATAAAATCGGCTTTGCTGTGTGCGTACTGAGCTTCTCGTATATTTGCACCGATAGAGGTGCCGCTTTTTCCAATTTGTCCCGAAATAATAGATTCTCGTTTTTCTTTCAATTCTTTGACCAGATTTATGATAGAAACTGCAAAATCTATAGATTGAACAGATAGTTTATCGTTTCTCATTTTGTTTTCACCTTGATTTTAATGACATATGAAGTATTTTATTTATAAACATGAAGCGAAGCGTGCTTCATAGAGTAAGGCTCTGCTTCATTTCTTCATGTGCCGAAGGCACGCTTCATTGTAAAATACCTCCTTTGCAAAGCAAAAGAGGTATTTTACATGGCGCGCATAACTGGATTCGAACCAGCGGCCTTCAGAGTCGGAGTCTGACACTCTATCCAGCTGAGCTATATGCGCATTTTTTAGTATTTTAACATCAAAGCTACGCAAAATCAACCGAAATTTAAAATAATTATTGAAAACTGTATAATTCTAATATATAATATTAAATTGAAAAATTATGCAGAGGTAAAAATGTATGACTGATAAAAATTTACAGCTGGCACAGCTTTTATTCCCTGAAATAACCAAAACTCCTGCGGATATGGAGGTTGAATTTCCGCCGCGTGATCTGCCCGAAGGCGCAAAGGTTACGCGTATCGCACCCAGCCCCACAGGCTTTGTTCATTTCGGCAACCTTTTCCCCGCTATGATATCTGAGCGTCTTGCACGCCAGTCGGACGGCCTTTTCCTTCTTCGTATCGAGGATACAGACGCACAGCGAAAGGTCGAGGGCGCGGTTGAGACTATTATAGATTCTTTTGCACACTACGGTCTTGTATTTGACGAGGGCGCGTCAAAGGACGGTGACGTCGGCGCATACGGTCCCTACTTTCAGTCACAGCGCGCACATATCTACCACGTTTTTGCAAAAGACCTTGTTATCCGCGGTCTTGCATATCCTTGCTTTTATACAAAAGAGGAGCTTGAGGCTATACGTGAGGAGCAGGAGAGTAAAAAGGTGCTTCCCGGTGTTTACGGCGAGTGGGCAAAATACCGCGATGCAGATTTAGACACGGTAAAAGAGCTTATTGATAAAGGCACACCCTACGTTTTAAGACTTCGCTCACCCGGTAAAGTCGGCGGCAGAATCAAGTTTACCGACGTTATCAAGGGCGCGCTTGAGCTTGATGAAAACTACGTCGATCAGGTGCTTTTAAAGAGTGACGGTATTCCTACCTACCACTTCGCGCACGCAGTTGACGATCACCTTATGCGCGTTACTCACGTAGTACGCGGTGAGGAGTGGCTTTCATCACTTCCGCTTCACGTTCAGCTTTTCTCGGTACTCGGCTTCAAGGTACCCAAGTATCTGCATATATCACTTCTCATGAAGCTTGACGGCAGTTCAAAGCGTAAGCTTTCAAAACGTCACGATCCCGAGGCGGCGCTGTCATACTATAAAGAGCAGGGCTATCCCGCGGCATCGGTGCGAGAGTACGTAATGACACTTCTCAACTCAAACTTTGAGGAGTGGCGCATGCAAAATCCGACAGCACCCCTTGACGATTTTAAGTTTACTACTGCAAAAATGAGCCACAGCGGTTCGCTTTTCGATATAAACAAGCTTGACGACGTTTCTAAAAACGCAATAAGCGTCATGTCCGCAGACGAGGTTACCGATCAGGTTATCGGATGGGCAAAGGAGTTTGATACAGAGCTTTACGACCTCTTGTCTGCCGACCGTGACTATGCAAAGTCGATCTTTGCAATCGGCAGAACGGATGCAAAACCGCGTAAGGACCTTGCAAAGTGGAACGAGGTGCGCGACTATGCAGGTCTCTTCTTTGACCCGCTGTTTGCGGTAGTTGACGGATATCCCGAAAACGTTTCAAAAGAGGATATAAAGGAAATTCTTACACAGTTTAAAAACGGCTACGACGAGTCGGACGATTCGCAGGGCTGGTTTGATAAATTAAAGGCGATCGCAGTATCTCTCGGCTATGCAGAAAAGCCGAAGGATTACAAGAAAAATCCCGAATTGTACAAAGGTCACGTCGGTGATATCAGCATGGTTCTGCGTGTTGCAGTTTCAGGCAAGTCAAAATCACCCGATCTTTACAGTATTATGCAGATAATCGGCAAAGAGCGTACGTTTGCACGTATTGATGCCGCTATAGAAAAGGAGTAAACAATGGAAGAGCTTACATCGTTTTTTATACACGATATCATTGATAAGGATATCGAAAACGGCCTTGCAGAGCGTATTCACACACGCTTTCCGCCCGAGCCTAACGGCTATCTTCACATCGGAAGTGCAAAGGCTATATTCATAAACCACTATACCGCGCAAAAGTACGGCGGTCTTTTCAATCTCCGTTATGACGATACAAACCCCGTCAAAGAGGATGACGAGTACGTAAAGAGCATTTACGAGGACCTCAAGTGGCTGGGCTGTGAGCCGTCGGGCGGTATCTTCTACGGCTCTGACTACTTTGATAAGTGTTATGAGTTTGCATGTCAGCTTATCCGTCAGGGCGACGCGTACGTCTGCGATCTTAACGCGGATGAGATGCGTCAGTACCGCGGTACGCTTACGGCACCGGGTAAGGAAAGCCCTTACCGCAACCGCTCGGTCGAGGAAAATCTTGCACTCTTTGAGCGCATGAAAAACGGTGAATTTCCCGACGGCGCATGCACACTCCGTGCAAAGATAGATATGACAAGCTCAAACATGAACATGCGTGACCCCGCTATCTACCGTATCAGCCATACAAGCCATCACAGACAGGGCAATAAGTGGTGCATTTACCCGCTTTATGACTTTGCTCATCCCATTCAGGACGCGCTTGAGGGTATCACACACTCACTTTGTTCGCTTGAGTTTGAAAATCACCGTCCGCTTTACGACTGGGTGGTAAATAAGATCGGCTTTGAGCATAAGCCTCATCAGTATGAGTTTGCGCGCCTTAACGTGACTAATACCGTTATGAGTAAACGCTATCTCCGTGAGCTTGTTGAAACAGGCATAGTTGACGGTTGGGACGACCCGCGTATGCCCACGCTCTGCGGTCTGCGCCGCCGTGGCTATACACCCTCGTCAATAATCGAGTTTGTAAAGCAGGCAGGCGTTTCAAAGGCATTTTCTATCGTTGATATCGGTATGCTTGAGCACTGCGTGCGCGACGAGCTTAACTATTCGGCACCCCGCCGTATTGCAGTTATCGATCCTATCAAGGTGGTTGTCGAAAACTATCCCGAAGGCAAGACAGAAACTTTTGCAACAAACAATAACCCCAATGATGAAAACGCAGGCACACGCGAGATTTCATTCTCACGCGAGCTTTATATCGACCGTGCCGACTTCCTTAAGGAAAAAGTGGGCAAGTTCTTCCGTATGTACCCCGGCGGTGAGGTAAGACTTATGTCTGCTTACATCGTAAAGTGTACAGGCTACGAGGAGGATGAAAACGGTAACGTAACGCTTATCAGGTGTGAGGCTGATCTTGAAACAGGCTGCGGTATGCCGCAAGACGGCAGAAAGGTAAAGGGCACTATCCACTGGGTAAACGCAAACGACTGCGCAGATGCAACCGTTATCAAGTACGATAAACTGTTTACAGAAGAAAACCTTGTAAGCATGCCCGAGGACAAGACCTACGGTGATTATCTTAATAAGGATTCAGTTGTCCGTTTTGAAAATGCAAAGGTGGAAAAGGCGCTTGCAGAGGCAAAGCCTTCCGATAAGTTCCAGTTTGTAAGAACAGGCTATTTCTGCCGTGATACAAAGTATACCGATTCACTTGTGTTCAACTCGATAGTTGAGCTTCGTGACAGTAAGGGTAAATAAATTTAAACGAGGTGTGTTATGGAAAAGCTTATTGAAAAAATTTCAGCAGTAGGTGTTGTACCCGTAGTAAAGCTTGACAGCGCAGAGGACGCGCTTCCTCTTGCGGCGGCGCTTAAAAAAGGCGGTCTTTGCTGTGCAGAGGTCACCTTCCGTACAGACGCGGCTGAAGAGAGTATAAAAAGAATTGCAAAGGAATATCCCGATTTTCTCGTAGCGGCAGGCACAGTGCTTACACCCGAGCAGGCGGATAAGGCTATGAATGCGGGCGCAAGCTTTGTTGTAAGCCCCGGTCTCAATCCCGACGTTGTGCGCCATTGTCAGAAAAAGGGTTATCCCATAATCCCCGGAGTCTGCACACCCAGTGAGGTCGAGGCGGCGCTGTCACTCGGTCTTAAGTACCTCAAGTTCTTTCCTGCAGAGGCGGCAGGCGGCGTTAAGATGATAAAGGCGATGGCTGCTCCCTATACAATGGTTAAGTTTATGCCCACAGGCGGTATCGGTGTAAAAAATCTTGCTGACTATCTGGGCTGCAAGGCAGTCTATGCCTGCGGCGGCAGCTGGATGGTACCGTCGGATAAAATTGCAGAGGGCAAGTTTGATGAAATTGCAGACCTCACGCGTGAGGCTTGTGAGCTTTTAAAGGAGATAAGAAAATAATGAAAGTTGTAACATTCGGCGAGCTTATGCTCCGCCTTGCACCCAACGGCTATTACAGATTTTTTCAGAATGATCAGATGCAGGCAACCTTCGGCGGCGGTGAGGCAAACGTTGCAGTATCGCTTGCAAACTTCGGTCTTGACAGTACATATGTAACAAAACTTCCGTCTCACGCTATCGGTCAGTCGGCTGTAAACTCACTCCGTTA
>JAZPZR010000123.1:0-48943 GCA_045544795.1 Eubacteriales bacterium | reverse complement strand
GACACTCTGATGTGACTTTCAAAAAAGAGTGCAGATTTCGTGAACTCGCGCTCGTCGGCGTACAATGGTACGGTAGAGAGCGAGTTCGCGGAAAGTGAAGAAATCCCATGAAAACGTTAGTGTTTTCATGGGATGTTTTATTTGCTGTTGCGGGAGGATAATATCCTCCCCTACTACCCCTCCGTCTCGCTTCGCTCGACACCTCCCCTGACAAGTGGAGGCAAATCAGAGTGTTCCTTTTCTTCACGGTCTGTGCCTTTTTTGAAAGTCTCAAGGACACGAAACCGTGTCCTTTTTAATTAGTCTTTAATGCCGAGACCTCGGAGGTCTGCAAGCGTATTGTTTTTCTCGGCATTGTACAGCGCCCAGATAACGCGCAGGCCCTGAAGCGCAGAGCGACCGTTTGTAAGCGGGGTCTTATCGTTAAGTACGCAGTCGGCAAAATGCGCGATCTCATACTGCGTTTCCTTTGATCTTTTACCCTCGCGCTTCCACAAAATTTCATACTCCTGTGTCTCGCTCTGTCCCGGATTATGAATCTTATTGCGGTTATACAGCTTTACCTCGCCGAGCTTATGGTCATACTCAAGCATGCCCTTTTCAGTCTGTATCTGGAAATCGTAGCCAAGTCTTGTGCCGCGTGCGCCCCAGGTCGCGCCGTGATAGGCAACTGCCCCGCCTTCAAACTTCATCACAAGCGCGCTTGTTCCCTCTTCTATCATCCAGGGTGTGCCGTTACGCGTACCCATATGAGCGCCGCTTACCGGCTCACCGAGAAACCAAAGAATTATATCAACGTAGTGACAGCCGTGACTGAAAAGCTGACCGCCGCCAAGACGGCTTGTATTTGACCACACCTGATTCTGCGTCGGGTCGTCGTATCTTACGTTAATGCCCGTCAGCTGCTCGGTCCATACCGACATCTGTATTACTTCACCGTACTCGCCCGAGTCGATAAGCTCTTTAAGCTTGCGGATGCCCGGCCAGAAGCGGACGGGATATGCGCACATAAGCTTGAGTTTTCTCTTTTCACACTCTTCAATAAGTATCTCACACTCGCGCTCGCTGTTGCAAAGCGGTTTTTCCATAAGGATATGCTTATCGTTCATCGCAAAGAACATACCGCACTCAAAATGCAGATCGTGCGGGAGCGCTATCATGACCGCATCTACCATATCCACCATATCAACGTAGTTTGTAAAGGTTTTGGCTTTCCCGCCGAGCGCATCGGCAACGGTCTTTGCCCTTTCTTCAACAATGTCGCAGGTTGCAACTATTTCAACCGTGTCGACCATCAGCACGCCCTGAACGTGCTGTGCCATCATTCCGCCGCAACCGACAAGTCCCAGTCTTATTTTTTCCATAGTTTTATCCTTTCACTTGACAAATTCAGTATCATGACTGTATGATTACATTATATACGCTGTTTTTGTCTCTGTATATGGAGAATTTGGCATATTTTTTGCACTATCAGGTTAAAAAGGAGAAGCTTATGCTAAAAAGGCAAATGCTTACCGCGGAGAGCGTACTGACAGTCGAGGGCTTTTACTCGCTCTTCCACATGATACTGAAGGACCGCGTTTCAGGCGGTGAGCTTCACGATTTTTACGAGGTGGTATACGTTGAAAGCGGGTTTTACTACGTAATTCTTGACGGAAAACTGCATACGGTGCCTCCGGGAAGCTGTGTGTTTTTTTCGCCAAACACCTACCATTCGGGCGACGGCAGTACACCTGTCAACGCAACTATTAAAATAATCAGCTTTGAGTGTAATTCCACGCTGATGAGCCATTTTGACAACCGCGTGTTTGCACTTGAGGGCGGGCTACGGCAAAGCTTTTTGTGCGCGTTTGACGCGCTCGATCATTGTATTGAAAATGCAAAAAGATGCAGTCTGCAGATAAAAGAAGGAGCAGGTCCTGCCGATATACAGTATGCACGGCTTCAGTTTGAGTCGTTTTTGCTGATGCTTTATAAAAACAGCGCGCCCGTGCCAAAAGAATCGAACCGCGCCACCGCGCGCAAGGCGGAATTCCGCAGGATATCCGATTATTTAAAGTCAAACCTCCACCGACCGCTGACGCTTGACGATATCAGCACCGAATGCTCCCTCAGCATATCCAAGCTCAAGTCGATATGTCGGTTTTTCTGCGACTGCGGACCTATTGATTATCTTATATCGCTTCGCATAATCCGCGCAAAGTATCTTATTTTAGAGGGTGAGCTTAACTTCACCGAGATAGCGCAGGCGACAGGCTTTGCCTCCCCGCACTATTTTTCACGTGTTTTCCGCGACCGCACGGGCATGACAGCGTCGCAGTACGCAAAGTCGCCCAATCAGAATATAATATAACAATTGTGACTTTCAAAAAAGAGTGCAGATTTCGTGAACTCGTTTTCGTCGGCGTACGATGGTACGGTAGAGAACGAGTTCACGGAAAGTGAAGAAATCCCATGAAAACATAAGCGTTTTCATGGTACCTTTTATTTGTACATATTTTATACTACCTCTCCACCGCTGACACGACCCCCCTCCCCTGACAAGTGGAGGTAAGGGTTGATCTTTTTCTTCACGGTCTGTGCCTTTTTTGACAGTCTCCAATTGCCACTTTCAGATTGAAAGTGGCAGTTATTATTTTTTCCCGAAATTGACCACGCGGTCCTTGTATGCCTTGGGTGATTCACCCGTGATTTTAGAAAAAATGCGCGAAAAGTAATGGGGGTCGTCAAAGCCAAGCGCATCACATACGTTTTTAATCGCAAGCTCGGGGGTCGTCTGAATCATCTCTCTTGCACGGTTTACCTTATATTCATTTATATACTGAATGGGCGTTTTGCCGAATGCATCCTTGAAATAGCGTATCATCTGGGATGGGGACACGTTACAGTACCTGCAAAGCGCATCAAGAGAAAGATGCCCCGCCTCGTTCTGCTTGATATACCACACCGCCTTTTTAAGATTGGCAGGAACACGGCGCAGCTCGTTATCCGTATCTCCTGCAAAAAGGGTATGGCGCAGCTCGTAGCTGAGGAGTGAAAGAAGACGGCAGACGGAAAATATCATATAAAGTCCGTCGTGTGAACGGTTTCCCTTGGTTTTGGAAAGATCGCCGTAAAGCTCCAGCACCGCATCCCTGCACCCCGTATTAAAATAAGAAAGATAGAGCATTCTGTCCACCGCGACAAAATTGTTTTTGCCGTCAAGAAGCTGTTGATCAGCTTTTGATATGCTCTCGGAAATACTGCGGACCGCCTCCTCGTTTTCCAGCTCGCGTACCTCCTCTTCAGTTGAAAAATGAACGTAGGTCATCTTGCAGAAGGTATCGTCAACGGGTGAGCGGCGGTAGGTCTGTCCCGCAGGAATAAACACGGCATCCCCTGCCTTTACCACCTTGGACAGATCGCCCATCTCGATACGGCAGTAACCCTCGACTATGAGTAGCAGAATATGGGAGGGGTCTGCGACCTGCCAGACGGTTTTGCGAACGACCGTATAAACTCGGTCAATGCTCAAAAGATGCCCCGCAGAAATACCAAAAATCATGTTTTTGCCCCCTTTATGACAATTTTATCCACCTTTTTGCCTATATCGTGCATGTACATTTTATCACAAAAAGTTATAATGTAAATAGAAACCCCGAATTTTTTAAAAAAACTTTCACTAAAAAGGAGAAAACTATCATGTCTGCAAAATGGAAGGTAGCCGTTATCGGCTGCGGTTCGTTCGCCAACGGACAATATCTGCCCAACATCACAAAGGAGGCTGATGCCGAGTGCGTGGCTGCGGTGGATATCATTGAGGAACGCGCCGTCGCCGCATGTAAGAAATACAACATTCCCAATCATTACAAGAGTGTGTATGAGCTTATCGAAAAGTGCGATTTTGACATCGCCATTGACGCCGCATCAATTCAGGCGCACCATGAGATCAATATGGCAGTTCTCGGTGCAGGCAAGCATCTTATATCACAAAAGCCTGCCGCCCCCACGGTAGAGAAACTGACAGAGCAGATAGAGCTTGCAAAGAAAATGCAGGTTAAGTTCGTCTGCGTACCGATACACCCCATGCGCTACGATCTCAACGTCGCAAAACAGATATTAAAGGATGGCGCACTCGGTCGCGCATTTTACGCCAAGTGCAACGTGTCGCACGGCGGTCCTGAATATTTTCAGTTCCGCGAGGCGGATCCGTCGTGGTTTTTCGAGCCGGGCGCAGGCGCGCTTGTTGACATGGGTGTGCACGGTCTTCAGATTGTTACCTCACTTTTTGGTCCTGCAAAGGCTATCGGCTGTATGGCAAAGGTGATGATGCCAGAACGCACAGTGCGCTCTGGCGGCTTTGACGGTAAAAAGATAAAGACCGACCTCATCCCCGACCAATACGTGATAACGCTTGACTACGGTGAGGGCAGAATGGCAGTTGTTGACTCGGGCTTTTGCGAAAAGGCAAGCAAGGCACCTCAGCTTGAGATATTCTGTGATAACGGAACCATATCGTTTACAAAGCCGTACATGACCAACCCCGAACCTGAGATATACATAGACAGTGAGGTTTTGGGTATGCGTGGCTGGATAACACCGATGAAGGGTGCAAACCCGCCCAAAAAGCTGAACAGTCAGTGCTGCTGCCTGCGCGACATTATCGAGGCGATAGAGGGAGATATGAGCCCCGTACTTTCAGCTGAACACGCCCGCCATGTGCTTGAAATTATGTGCAAAATCCCCGAGGCGATAGAAACAGGCAAAACGGTCGCGCTTGAAACCACCTTTTAGGAGATAACAGTTATGAAAAAATTAAGAGTTGCATTTATCGGCTTTGCACACGTTCATGTGCATAACATGTCAAAGGACCTTGCGGCATTTCCCGACAGAGTTGAGCTTGTCGGCATTGCCGATTACGCTCCCTTTACCGAATTTGAGCATAACGCACGTCTTACCTCTATCAAAAAATTGGAGTGGTTTGAGGGTAAGATATACGACGACTACAAAGAGCTTTTAAAGAAAGATATTGACCTTGCCGTTGTCAACACAGACATCAGTTCACACGCTGATATCTGCGAGGAGATCCTCGCGATGGATATAAACGTGCTTATTGAAAAGCCGATGGCGCTGTCGATGGCGGATGCAAAGCGCATGTACCGCGCTCACCTTAACAGCAAGGCGTCGCTTATGATAAACTGGCCTGTCGCGTGGTTTCCTGCCTTTCGCAAGGCAAAGGAGCTTGCTGACAGTGGCATTATAGGTAAAATTCAGCGCGTACAGTACAGATGCCCTGCTACAAACGGTCCCTTCCCCAAGGGCAAGTACACAGAGGAGGAGATGACAAAGCTGTGGTGGTATAACAGCGACCGCGGCGGCGGCTCGATATCAGACTACGCAGGCTACGGCTGTCTTCTGACCACCTGGATAACGGGTCGTATCGCAAAGCGGGTAAGCGGCTTTAAAAAGAACTTTAACCTGCCCTTTGCAAAGGTTGAGGACTACTCCACCTTCACTATCGACTTTGGCGACAGTATAGGCTACGTTGAGGGCTCGTGGTCGACCTTCAGTAACGCGCAGATACCGACAGGCCCCATCATTTACGGCAGTGACGGCGTTATCGTTTCAGACCGCTACGACACAAAGGTGAAGGTATACAACACCGCCGTACGCTACGTGGCAACACCCGATGCCGATATGGTCGTTGACACGGCAGAGGACAAGGTGGACACAATGGCACAGAATATGATCGCCCACCTGCTTGACGGCGCGCCTCTCTACGAGATGGTCAGCGCAGAATTTAATATGAGGGTAATGGCGGCGTTTGACGCAGGCATCCGTTCATGCGAAAGCGGAAACGTCGAGGACGCCTACGACCCGTTTGAATAGAGAAAGGAACGGTAATTAATATGAAAAAAGTAAGAGTTGCTGTAATCGGTACGGGAATGATCGCAAACAGCGCGCATTTTCCCGCTTTAAATAATCTTCGTGACGAAGGACTTTTGGAGGTAGTCGGTGTTGCGGACATCCGCGAAACTGCCGCACGCGAGACTGCTGAGCGCCACGGTGTGCCCAACTGGTACACCGATCCGCAGAAGATGCTTGACGAGCTTCACCCCGATTTCGTTGCAGTCTGCACACCCAATATGTACCATAAGGAATGGACTATCAAAGCGCTTAAAAGCGGCGCGCACGTTGCATGTGAAAAGCCGATGGCGCTCACCCTTGCCGATGCCAAAGAGATGTGGCAGACCGCAAAGGATTGCAACAAGATGCTTTTCCCCTGCCAGTGCATGAGATGGAGAAACTATATGCAACGCTCACGCGAGCTTGTACAAGCAGGCGAGCTTGGTGACGTCTACTTCTCCGATATCGAATTTATCCGCCGTATCGGTGTTCCCACCTGGGGAATGTTCCATATGAAAGAGCATAATTTCGGCGGTCCCTTCTGTGACCTCGGTGTTCACCTTATCGACTCTCTGCTTTGGGTAGTGGGCGGTAAAAAGGTAAAGTCGGTCAGCGGCTCTGCCTTCACAAAAATCGCAAATCAGGGCGAGGACGTACTCCTCAGCATTGCCGAAAGCGGTGCTTACAGCGGTACCTTCACTCCCCGTCCCTATGATTATAAAGAATTTAACGTAGAGGACTTTTCAACGGGCTTTATCCGTTTTGAAGACGGCATGAGCGTAAACTTCAAGTTTTCATGGGCTATCAACCTGCCCACCACCAATCTTGATATGGTAATCTGCGGTGACAAGGGCGGCCTTTCGGTCAACGGCGAAAAGCTCTATAAGAACATCGGCCGTTTCCAGAGCGAATGCGACCTTAAATGGTTTGACAACGGTGAATACAAGGGCGTTCCCTTTGAACAGCACCGCTATATGTACCGCAACATCTTCAACACCCTTGCAGGAAAAGAGGAGTATCTTATCAAAGAGGATGAAAACCTTGAGGTCACCAAGATAATCGAGTGCTTCTACCGTTCTGCCGAGGAAGGACGCGAGATCGCCGTTACCGAGCTGGAGGGTTAAAGATGAAAGCGGTTATTATCGGATTTTCACATATGCACGTAAACGAGATCGCGCAGTATATCACACAGACTGACGGCTTTGAGCTTATCGGTATTGCCAAAGCCCCCTCCGATACTGCAAAGGTCGAGCCGTTACGTTACACGGAGGAGTGGAATTTCAGTAACGTAAAAGAAAATTATTGCGCCAACGCTTACGAGGATTATCGGGAGATGCTTGAAGAACTGACACCCGACTATGCCTTTATTCTTTCTGAAAACCGTCAGAAGCTGGAGATCGCCGCCTACTGCGCCAAAAAGGGCATAAACCTCTGCATTGAAAAGCCGATGGCGCTCAATGCAAAAGAGGCTCGGGAGATTGCCGACACCGCGAGTGAGTACGGCGTTAAGCTTTTTATCAACTGGCCTGTTTTATGGCGTCCCTACCTTCACCGCTTAAAGTCGGTGCTTGACAGCGGTATTGTGGGCACTCCCATTAAAATGCATTATCTTAACGGCCACACGGGGCCTCTTGGCAAGGGCGCGCGTCACAGAGGTGTCAGCGCCAACGCAGAAGAGATGACCGACGAGCAACGCGCTTCTACCTGGTGGCATCAGAAAAGGTGCGGCGGCGGTGTTTATCTTGACATCGCCTGCTACGGCTGTCTGTTTACCGAGTGGTTTTTGGGAGAGGGTGCAAAAAGCATCTCTGCCATCGGTGACTGCCTCAACACTCCCTTTGGCGACACCCACGATAATTTTGCCGCAATAGTGCGCTTTAACGATAAAATGAGCGTTATTGAAGGCACGTGGACCACTCCGCGCGCCGTGATACCGTCAGGCCCGTCTCTCGTATGTACCGAAGGCGCGGCGATCTGTACGGGCGGGGCGGAAAATGCGCCCGACGTCAAAGCATACGATATCTACGGCAACGAGGTGGAGATCCCCGAATTTGCGCTCGGTGACGAATACGCGAATATTGCTGCACATATCATGCACCACGAAACAACGGGCGCGCCTGTTCAAAGCATGGTAACACCCGAAGAAAACATCAAAGTAATGAAACTGCTCGAAACGGTAGAACGCTCCGCTTACTCGGGCAACAGCGAAGCGTTATGAGAAGGGCAGTTGTAGCCGATATCCAGCGCTGTACCACAGAGGACGGTCCGGGACTTCGGACGACCGTATTTTTCAAGGGCTGTCCCCTGCACTGCGAGTGGTGCCATAACCCCGAATGTATCTCACCCGAGCCACAGCTTATGCATTATCCCCAAAAGTGTATCGGTTGCGGCAGATGCGACGAGGGCTGCTATACGGGAGCAAGGGTCGTCTGCGGTAAAGAGATGACAGTCGGCGAAATAATGGACGAGATACTGCAGGATAAAGCCTATTACGGTTTGGAGGGCGGCGTCACCTTTTCAGGCGGCGAGCCTCTTATGCAGCGGGATTTTCTGATAGAAATACTTGATGCCTGCCGTGAAAACGGTATTCACACCGCCGTTGAAACCTCTCTTTGCATTTATGATAAGGAGGTATTTCGTCGGTTGGATCTTATAATGGCGGACCTTAAGATCTGGGACAGCGATATTCACAGACAGTATACGGGCATTCCCAACGAACAGATAAAAGAAAACTTTAAAAAGATCAACGCTCTCGGTCTTCCCATAATCGCCCGCACACCCGTCATTCCCGAAATTGAGCAGAACATACCCGAAATATCGGCCTTTTTAAAAGCTCTTGAAAACGTGCGCCGGTACGAGCTTTTACCCTATCATCCTCTCGGAGAGGAGAAAAGGACGGCGCTGGGATCAGAGCCTGCGCGCTTTGAGATCCCTGCCAAACAACTAATGAAGGAGTTAGATCAATATGTATTCCTACGCTAAACGATTAAAAGCCATGCGTGACACCAAAATCGCGCATACACTTGCAAAGCGGGAACAAAACGGCTATACCGATCTTGACGATTTCGGCACCGTACCCATCTCGGAGGGCTATCGCATGGAGCCGTGGTACAACAGTGAAAACGGAAGCTTTTACGATCTTGACGGAATGTGCGAGAACTTTGTTCGGCTGATCGATGCCCACGCGCCCTACGTAGACCCCAACGAGATGCTTTGCGGACGTTGGCGGGATATGCTTGTAAACTACCGCGGTGACCTGCATTATATGCCTCAATGGCTGAAGGACAATCTTAAAAATATCGAGTTTATCAAAAACGGTGTCACTAACCAATGGAGTCGCCGTTGGGACGAACAGCGCTTTCCTTACGATCATCTGAAGCCTTTGCAGGAGAAATACAATATTACAACAGGTATTGACGCAGACGCGCACTTTGCCTGCGACTACCGCATCGGCTTTGAATTGGGCTTCGGCGGGCTTTTGGAAAAAATAGAAAAATACCGCAAGCTCAACCCCGAGCGCGACGCTTTTTATGAGGCGGAAAAACGGACGGTTGAGGCTATCACCCGCTTTGTGCGCCGACATATCGACCATATCGCAAAGCTTTTAGAAACGGAAACCGATCCCGACGTATGCCAAAACCTCTTAACCATGAAACAAACGTGTGAGGCGGTGGAATTCGGCGCACCCAAGACCTTCCGCGAGGTCTGTCAATGGACGGCGTTTTTCAACTGTGCCGCGCGTATGTATACCCGCGACGGCGCAGGCTTTCAGTTGGATACTCTCCTGCTCCCATATTACGAAAATGATATAAAAAGCGGTATTCTGGATGATGAAACCGCAAAGTTTCTCATTGCAAATCTGTTGCTTATCGACCCGCATTACTATCAGATATCGGGTGTGGACGCGCAGGACAACGACGTTACCAATCACCTTTCCTATCTGATTTTAGAGGCGGCAGACAGCATCAATATCTCCTGCAACCTTACGGTGCGTGTGCATGAAAACTGCGACAGAGAGTTTTTAAAGAAGGCGGTATACTACCTCTTTAAAAACAAAAACGGCTGGCCCCGCTTTTGTAACGATAAAGCGCTCTGCGAAGGATATATGAAAAACGGTGTCGACAAGGCAACCGCCCGTGAGCGAATTGCCGTAGGCTGTAACTGGATGTGTGTTCCGGGCAAGGAATTCCCCATGAACGATACCGTAAAGATAAATATTGCACGCGTGCTTGACGTGGCTTTGGAGGATTTCCGCAAGGAAGAGAATAAATCCTGCGAGACGCTCTTTGAGCTGTACGAAAAGCATCTGAAGATCGCAATCGGCGTGATGGCGGAGGGTGTCAATCTCCATCTTGACCATATCGGTGAGGTCACACCCGAGCTTGTAATGAATCTGATGATGCATAACACCATTGAAAAGGGTCTTGACGCTTCAAAGGCGGCAGAGCTGTTCACCGTCGGCGTTGACGGAGCGGGACTTGCAGTTGTTGCCGACTCCTTCGGCGCGATGGAGACGCGTATTGAAAAAGAAGGCGTGCTTGATTGGGATACCCTCTTTACCGCGCTTGACAACGATTTTGAAGACCTTCGCATATATGCCATGATGCAATCCGCCCCCAAATACTGCGGCGGCAACACCGTCTCTGACAGATGGGCAAAGCGTCTGACAGAATCATGGGTAAAGGCGGTGCGCGCCCAAGAGATGCCGAAGGGACGTCAGCTCGTCCCCGGTTGGTTCAGCTGGGCAAGAAGTATAGAGTACGGCGGTAAGGTAGGCGCTATGCCTAACGGCAGAAGAAAGGGCGAGCCCCTTTCCCACGGTGCTAACCCCAACCCTCATTTCCGCCACGACGGCGCGGTAACAGCACAGTCAAGCGGTATTGCCGCCGTTCAGTGCGGCTACGGAAATACCGCACCGCTGCAGTTGGAGTTTGATCCCAAAATCACGTCGGACGAGGGCGGAACGGAAGCGGTTATGAACCTGATCCTTGCTCATTTCGAGCAGGGCGGCACGCTCATCAACATCAACGTGCTTGACGGAGAAAAACTGATGAAGGCGCACGAAAACCCCGACCTTTATCCCGATCTTGTGGTCAGAGTCACAGGCTTTACCGCTTATTTTGCAAGCCTCTCACCCAAGTTCCGTTCACTTGTTGTCAGCAGATTTTTAGAGGGAATGTAAAAATATAAAAGGACACGGTTTCGTGTCCTTTTCTTATATTATTTTATGCCAAACTGCGACAGTACTCCGTAATGGTCGGAAACGTAGCCGTCAAACTGATCGTTTGCAACCTTATACCAGGTGGCAGTCGCCTTGTTTGTGTAAAAGCAATAGTCTATTATCTTGCCCGTGCTTTTCTGACCGTACGAATCAAAGGTATGCTCGATTGTCGATCTGTTTTCAAGGGCATCGGTGCGTGCATCGGCAAGCTTTTCGGTCGCGGCATTATACACCGCAGAGCCGGGAGTTGCGTTAAAGTCGCCCGTAAGTATAAGCGGGTAACTTTTTATCATATCCGAAAGCTCGTCAAGAAGAATATTAATCTGCTGCTCTCTCACCTCATCTGTACCGTGGTCAAGATGGGTGTTTGCCATAATAAACGTCTCCTGCGTGTTTTTATCCTTTAAAAGCGCCCACGTACATATGCGGTTGCACTTGGATCCGCTCACCCTCGACACCTTTTCGGGCGTTGAGGAAAGCCAGAAGGTATCACTGTCAATAAGCTCAAATCGGTCAAGTCGGTAAAGAATCGTCCCCCACTCGCCCGACGTTGCATTTTCGCCCTCGCGGGAACAGCCGATTCTTCCGTATTCCTTGAGATTATCCTCGAAAAATTTATTCCATCTCGGCGTTGTCTCCTGCGTACCGATAAGGTCGGGCTTATACTTCTCAACAAGCTGTTTAAAACGCGGCGCGCGGTCGCTTATCATCTTGTTTTCGCCGTCATCTGCACAGCGCACGTTCTGCGACAGCACCAGAAACTTTGCCGACTCTATAAAATCTCCGCACTCGCAGGAGTATCCGTCATGAAAAACGTGCTCTTTTTTGGGAGTGTCCTCCTGCGGTACCGTCACGCTGTGACAGTAAGAGCATTGCTTTCCCTCTGTTTTGCCAAAGACTGCGCAGGTAGAGGGCACGGCAGGAATAACGACCTCGGTATGCTCCGCTTTGGGAAGGTTTTTCTTTTCTGTATGCCCGCATTTACTGCACTCTCTTTTGGAAATACCCTCCCACACGCAGGTAGCTTTTCTCTCAACACCCCACTCACCGAAGGCATGCGCACATTCTCCGTCCTCTTCGGGCTCCTCTTCAGGCTCCTCTTCAGGCTCCTCTTCAGGCTTGTCTTCGGGTTTTTCTTCAGGTTTTTCTTCAGGCTTTTCTTCAGGCTTTTCTTCCGATGCCGATTCTTCTCTGTCAATAACGCCCCCTACCGCCTCATCATGCAGTTGGTCCTTTTTACAGGAACAGCAGCCGAACGTAAGCACCGCAATAATAATAAATAATAACACTCTGTTTTTCATACTTTTTTCTCCAGAATCCAAGAAATGTAGTTAACTGTTTAATTATATCACAGCTTATACATTTTTACAAGTCGTATCTGTACCACGTAAAACGCGGCAGTATTATAACCTTGAAGCACACGGCAGTTAATGCTGTGTGTTTTATCGATGCCTGTGAAAGCTCTTGTAAAATAATGCCGAGTGCGCTATAATGATAAAGTCAGATCAATTAAAAATGCAAATTCCGTTACGACGGGTATGGTACATACAGTTTTGCGTAATTGGTTTGGCGACTATCGGAGCTTGCATTTTTTGTGCGTCTGCTTCGGTAGGCGCACTTTTTTATTTTAGCAGGACACCCATCTGTCTTTGTGAGATTCTATAATAAAGTCGATAGGTGGTGTATATATGAAAAACACAAAACAACAAAGAGTTCTTGAAATATTCTTTCGCGGAATGCGCGGCGAGGACCTATCCGTTCAGGCGCTTGCAAACGAATATGGCGTATCAACCAAAAGCATTACCCGAAGCATCAATGAACTCAAGGCTTTTCTTGCCGATCATAAAGAACTTGTCGGAAATACCGAGCTGTTATATTCCAATGCCGACAGATGCTACCGTCTTTATATGGACGAGTTTCTCAGCAGTAAGGAATTGTTTTCCGTCGCAGAGGTATTAATAGGCGCCCGCGCGTTTTCACGCGAGGAGCTTTTGGTGCTTATTGATAAATTCAAACGCTTTACCGCAGGAGATGATAAACAAAAACTGACGGAGCTTATCCGAAAAGAACTTTATCACTATCCTGAAGTCAAACACGACTGTGAAAGCGTACAGGACAGGCTGTGGCAGATCATCAATTGTATTACCGAGAAAAAGGAAATAACCGTCGAATACTACCGTATGGACAGAAAATGGATAACACGCAGAATATATCCCGTATCGGTGATGTTCAGCGATTACTATTTTTATCTGATCGCATTCTGCATTGACGGGGCGACAGACGAGCCCCGCTATTTCCGTATAGACCGTATAAAAGAAATAACGGTTCACCGCAAAAAGACCCCCGCCGTTACATTGCCTGATTTTGATGAGGGGGTACTCCGTAAAAGAAGTCTTTTTATGTGGCCGGGAAAATTACGCACAATCCGTTTTGAATTTGGCGGGCCGTCCGTTCAGGCAGTCCTTGATAAATTACCTACGGCAAAGATTATAGAGCGTTTAGAGGATGGCAAATATCTCATTGAAGCCGAAGTTTACGGTGACGGAATAAAAATGTGGCTCTTAAGTCAAGGGTCATGGGTCAAAGCAATATCTCCTGATGATTTTGTTGCTGAAATACGCGATGAAATCAAAAAAATGAACGATAATTATGACTTAAAAGGAGAGAAAGCATGGTAACGAGAGAAACGATTGCAGCATGTATTGCTTCATTCAGTGACAAACAGACCAGAGAGGACTTGACCGAAACGGCAAAACGCTTTGACGACAGGATCGATGAGCTGATCGAAAAGGCAAATTCCCACGTTGTCGAATGTGAATTGATTCCGTTTTTTAACGAATATTATTTGCTTATCGACCTGATTGGCATACAATGGCGTACAGATATGAATACTCTGAACAGGTCTTTTGAGAGCTTTAAAAGAGATGTGGGTTACAAAGATTAACCGATAAACTGATGAAATTAAAAAACGAATAACTTTTACAATTCTGAAAGAAGGCAGATTATATGACTAGATTAACGATCACATTTGAATGCAGCTCGAAAATTTCGGAAGAAGATCTTGAATATCAAATCTATATTGAGTCTAAAAAGAAGCGGAAAGCAATCTGTGAAAGAAATAATGCATCGATAATGGATTTTTACTGGTCGCAGTATGATATTTTTGACTCTGATAATCATGCAATAGTTGCTCTATCCTATCTCCCCCGTGCTGAAATTGATAATTTGACAATCGGGGAGCTTACGGACGAACTTTCCGAAGCAAAGGAAGAACTTGAAGAATTGGAGGAAGAATATGAAGAGATTGAAGACTTGGATGAAGATAAGTACAACGACTATGACTTTGACTCTGAAGATGAATATAAGGAAAGACTCAGAGAATTAGAAGTTGACATATTTGTTCTTAAAAGTGATATTGAACTGATTGAAAAGACTATAAATGAAAAGTCATAAAGAACTAATAAATACAATTCATATTTTGGCTTTTTAGACACAGTCAACGAATTTAAAGCCATAAGCGTTTATGATTGCATAGGTCTTGATAACATTAATCTTGAGAGTTCTGTATGTGATCGTGCCGTAAAAGAAGCTGCACTTGCTTTTGCGGAAAAAATAGGCGCAAATATAGAAAAATGATTACAAAAAAACAACACAGCATAACAGTTTGTTGTGTAAAAAAGCAGATGGATTTTCCATCTGCTTTTTGTTATTTTTTGAATGCTTTTTTAACCCACAGTACCAGTATACCACTGATAATTACCGCAGCCACCGACAAAAGCTGTTGCGCGTAAATCGGCAAGCCAAAGACGGTGTTTCCACTTTTCTGAATGATGCTGACAAGCGGACTTAGTGCAAGGGTGGACAAAAATCCTACAACACCCGCAACCGCCTGACAGACCGCAAGTGCATCGGCACGTGACTCGTTTGGTGCATAGTCAAACACGAGGTTGATAAGACCACTGTTTGTACCGCCAAGCGCCATTCCGTGAAGTATGTAATATGCTAAAAACAGTACCGGTGCGGTTTTCGGTCCTGTAAATACCACCGCAACGTATGCAAGCGCCAAAAGCCCCGAAGCACGTCCGAACATTTTTGCAAACGAGTGTTTGTCGGCAAACCTGCCCCAGAACCGCGACACTACAATGCGTGAAACACTGCCGACAATGCTCATTGCAGTAACCGTCTTTAGTGAAAAACCGAGATCGTTTATAAGATAGGTGGAATAGAAAGGAGTTGAGGTGTGCGTTGCTATCTGATAGAGCACGAAAGTGAGCATTACTCCGCGCATCTTTTTATTTGAAAGCACCGACATTAACGCTGAAATTATATTCGGCTTTGACTGACCGGAAGACGGACTTTCGCTTGCTTTTAACATTGACACGGTGTGAACGATGCAAAGCACAAGCATCACCGCAGCAAAAGAGATAAACGCAAAGGTATGCTGTCCTTTTTCGATAAACTTATCGCTGAGTGCACCCATAGCAAACGAGAATACCATTCCAACCCACAGCGACGTCATTTCCTTATCGGCGGTAAAGCTTCCCCTGTGGCTGTCGTCGACAAGCGACATAAGCCACGCAATCTTTTTGGCGTGCGCAATATTATAGATAAGATAGGCAAGAATGATAATTGCAACAAACAGCGCTATTTTTACCGTACTATTTATATTTAGAAGCGGTATAAAATACAGTGAGACAAACAGCAGTTGGTTTGCAATGCTGAGTGCAATTACAAACGGCTTTTTGCGTGTCGGCTGAAAGAAAAGGGAGATGAGCTGAAAAAGACAGCCAAGCGTGCTTACCGACGACAGTATTCCTGTTATGCTGTCCGAGATACCGAGGTGCTTTGTAAGGGTCGCCAAAAACGCACCCGACACCACGATACTTATAAGATGCTCGGCAGTAGCCTCTACAATATACATTTTTTGAGATAAATCATATTTTTTCATAAGACTATGGTAACAGACAAAAATCATCAGTTCAAGCAATTGGTTTGCGAAAAATTTTCGTAAGCCTTGAATTTTTTATTATCAAAAGTATAATTAAATTGGGTGATTAAAATGACGATGGAAAAGCTCGCAAAGCTTGCAGGTGTTTCGGTATCTACGGTATCAAAAGCATTTAGGGACGCATTAGACGTAAGCGCTGATACAAAAGAAAAAATATTTGCGCTTGCAAAGGAATACGGTTGCTACGGAAAGTTTTACAAATCAAGATTTCATAAAAAGATTTTTGCAATAATCTTCCCCGAAATCGAAAGCGTATATTACAACGACTACGTACGTCGTCTGCAGGAAATAATCGAGCAAAACGGCGGTATAGTGCTGATGTCGACCGATAATTTTAACGGTGAAAAACAGACGGAGCTTATTGACTATTACGCATCGTTTTTAAACGTCGACGGAATTTTTGTAATAACGCTCCACAACGAATTAAAAAGCGGTTATGAGACGCCGATCGTGTCGCTCATGTCGTCAAAAACAAAAGACGACTCGATAAACATCGATATGCGCCGTGCGATGCGTGATGCAGTGGAGCTTTTAACACAAAACGGGCATACCGATATTGCATTTTTAGGCGAATCACTCACAAAATCAAAGGCAAAAATGTTTTGCGATATCTGCCGTCTGCCGTATAACTGCGACAACGTTATTGAGAGCGCGCAGCGTTTTCAGATGGCAGGTCAGGACGGCGCAAAGCGGTTACTCAGTAAAAAGACCAGGTACACCGCAATAATATGCGCATACGACGATATCGCCTACGGTGCAATAAAATATCTTAAAAGTCAGGGTGTGTCGGTGCCTGACGATATGTCGGTAATAGGCATTAACAACATAAGCTTTTCACAGTTTGTCGAAACCCCGCTCACAACAATCGCCTTTAATACAGAGGCGGTATGCGAGAGCGCGTGGGAGCTTATGGCAAAAAAAGTGAAGAATAAATACTACAAAAACAAAAACGTTACATACCCTGCCCGCCTTGTACTGCGTAACAGCGTTGCAAAGAAAAAATAAAAAATGCCCTTTCAATCAGGGGACGGTTCTATGATTGATCAACAAAAAGCAGATGGAAAATCCATCTGCTTTTTCTGTAGGGCAGGGGCTTGCTCCTGCCGTTTATTTTTTATCGTACGCGGGGTTTATCGCGTAGATGTTTTTACTGTCCTGACGCTCGGTCACGTTACGAAGCGCTTCACCGAAGCGTTGAAAATGGACTATCTCACGCTCGCGAAGGAATCTTATTGCATCCTTTACGTCGGGATTGTCTATAAGTCTTAAGATATTATCATAGGTCGTACGCGCCTTTTGCTCTGCGCCCATATCTTCGGTGAGGTCGGTTATCGGGTCGCCCTTTGACTGAAAGTATCTTGCTGAAAAGTCAAGTCCGCCCGACGACTGCGGCCAGAGTCCTATCGTATGGTCGACAAAGTAGGGTGCAAGCCCCGCCTTTTCGATCTCGGTAGTAGAAAGATCGCGCGTCAGCATCTGAATCATGGCGCACACCATTTCCATATGAGCCATTTCTTCGGTGCCCACCTTATGCTCGGAAATGTTCCATTCTATTTATAAAACGGACAAGCCCCGCTTTTTCGGCTTTCTTGTAGATACGATTAAGACACGTGACAAGGTGATCCGATACGGTGTAGAAAATCAGGTAGAATTCTCTGAACACCCCACAGTCAAAAAGCGTGGAAAGGCTAAAACGATTCGAATTTTTGTATCTGTACCGGAAACATTTTAAAATCCCCCGAAGTATGTAACTTCGGGGGATTAAGTTATGCAGATATATAATTCATTTTTTTCAATCGTTTTATTGCAGAATCGATTCGAGCTTCAGAATATTTTGATCCTTTAATCTTAATAACAGTAGGTTTTATTTTAGATATATCTTTTAGGCTTATATATGCATAAAGAGCGGTTGCGAGGAGTTCTAACTCACTGGGAGTGTCCCCTGCAAATTCGTCTACTACAGAATCTACTGTTGCATTGTGATATTCTTGTATTTCTGCTTCTTCTGCGACGGAAATACGATGTACCATTGAAGTATATGCGGTGTTTAAAACACCTTCATCGCTTAGTTCACGTACTGCATAATCAAGATCGGCACTATATGGACCGAAAAAGTGAATACCATAATCGCAACCTAAATCTTCACCTTTTGCTTGTATTAAGAAAACGATTTTTTGCAAAGTTTTTTTGCAAGGAGCAGTATTTTTTGCTGTTATTTTATGAATTATATTGATGATAGCATTATTATTTACCATTACTCCTACCTCCTTATAATATATTGTTACTCTGCACTAAGTTTTTTTATTGTTGCAATTACATCGTCAGCTATTTCTTTAACAGCATAAACTCTTTTGATGCTAATAGGCTTTATAATAGAACCTAAGATGATAGATTCCTCCATAATATTAGTGACATCGCCAGTTTTCTCATCGTAAATCATAATGCCTTTACCACTATCGTCTTTACGAGATAAGAGTGCGGGGCTGAGCTTATGAGCCGCTTTGTCTACATTATCACATAAGATATTTTTTCCATATTTCTCTCTTAACGTAGTTAAAAGGAACTTTGTGGAAGCTTCAGCGTGTGCTGGCGACTCGTAAACGCAAGTCATAATATTTCTGTTTTTAAAGGATAAAACTTCATCTGCTGCTGATGAAGCAATTTCATTAAGAATACGGTTATCATTCCATTGTAAATACTCATTTGTATCAATAGGGAATTTTTTATTTGGAAGAATTGCTTGCATCGCACTAAAAAGTGCTTTATCCAGATATCTTCTTGTTTTGTGAAAATAGACTTGGATAAACATAAAATAACGAGCTAAAACAAATTCTTCTAAAGCTTGCACACCGCCTCTTTCAATGGCGATTTGCAAACGATTTTCTTTTTTATATTTATAGGCTGTTAACGTTGAAACAAATCTATCCAAATCATATTTGCCGTATGTAACACCGCAGTACAACGAGTCACGGAGAAGATAATCCATTTTGTCGCAATCTAATTCGCCATCCATAAAGCTTTTCAAAAAAAGAAAGTCCGGCATTATAAATTTTTCATTTGCTACATCTTTTCCGTCATAAATCATCCAAATGAGCTCAGGTGTGATTTCATATGTGGGACCATATTGTTCTTGAAACTTTTTACCTATCTCATTTATATGATCAGCAACAACAGTCTCGCATATAATTTGTTTAGTATAATCTTCGTGTTTCTTTCCATCTTCAAATAATTCTTCTGAAGCATGAGAAAAAGGTGCGTGTCCAAGATCATGAGTGAGACCGATCAGTCTCAAGATTTGACGATACCAAAGAATTTTAATTTCATTTTCCTTTTCATCATCAGAAAAAAGGTTGGGAACTTTCCTTGTGATAGAATCAAAAACGCGAGAGGTTAGATGCATAACTCCTAATGAATGTCCAAATCTCGTATGTTCTGCACCGTGATAAACAAGATATGTAGTTGCTAATTGACGTATATTTCTTAACCTTTGAAAAGGGAAAGAGTTTATGATTTTTAATTCGCCATCAGATACATTGATAAATCCATGGATAGGATCTCTAAATTGATACATACATTCCCCTTTCAAGTGATTTTGCCAGAACTTAGACAAACTAATTCAGCATATTTCACCTGTATTATATATTAAAAGTTGCAAAAATGCAACTTTTGTTGAAAAAATTCAAAAAAATATTGAGGTTTTTAAAACAAAAAACATTGGATCATAGAAAATCTTGAATACATATTATAATCTTGAAGCACACGGTAGGTAATGTCGGGTGCTTTTTTATTTGAGACGACAATTTGGTTTTGCGCAACAGTTAAAACTGTCGAAACACGAAACCTGCACGCTTTAGTAGCGTGCAACCGTGTTTCTGTGCGCAAAGACCGGATTGTCGTCTGTTTGCTTTAGGAAAACTATGGAATTTTACAAGGAACTATTCGGGGAAGTGCGGCTCTACACAGTTCCTATAAATAGTAATATAATTTAGAAAGGAGTGTCGAAAAATGAGAGGTGAATTACGAGTGTCGATGGATCCCAAGGTTATTAAAGGAGAGTATCTAAATTCCGCATATAGTGAACTTGCGAATTTAATTGGAATTGATGCGGTGTTGAAAATTCATTCTACATACCGAGGTCAACAGATATTCTTCCCTGTGGATTTGTTCAGTAGAGAATTCATAAGAAAGCAAATCATTGAAGAATACAACGGTTACAATGTTAAGCAACTTGCTCTAAAATACGGTTACACCGAAAAATGGATCAAAAAGATCCTTAAAGAGAATATAGACCAAAACAATAAGTGAGGTAAAAATTATGGAACATACAGAAATGGAAAGAAAAGAAGAACAAAAGCAGAGAAATAATTTGATAAAGATACTGTTAGTTGCAGTAATTATAATTCTTTTGCTTATCGGCGGTGGTTTTGGAATTGCTTCATTCTTCAAAGGTAATTCTGTACCTGCTTCAACAACAGTAGAAAATGGATTGTCGGCATATGAGCTGGCTGTTCAACACGGATATTCCGGAACTGTTCAGGAGTGGCTTGATTCCTTGAATGGAAAATCCGCTTATGAAATTGCAGTTGAAAATGGATATAGTGGGACAGAAGAAGAGTGGCTCGCCTCATTGCAAGCGAGAAACGAGCAAGTGGGAACTACGATTAAAACAGCATCATTTTCATCTAAAGGGGAGCTTTTGATTACCCTTTCTGATAACTCTGTGATTAATTTAGGTGTCGCAGTAGGTAAAGACGGTGCCGATGGTGCGAACGGAAAAGACGGAACTAATGGCACAAATGGCAAAGATGGAGCCAATGGTAAAGATGGTGCCAATGGCAAGGATGGCATTGGAATTACATCTGCAACCATCAATGATAATGGTCAACTTATTTTGTCGTTCTCCGATGGTAAAACTGTGAATCTTGACAAAGTTGTTGGGATGAACGGTGTTGACGGTGTTAGTGTAACAAAGTCTTCAATCAATGAAAAAGGCGAATTGGTGTTGACCTATTCTAATGGTCAGAGTGCTAATTTGGGTGTAGTTATCGGTGCAAATGGCAAAGACGGCATAAATGGAACAAATGGTGTTGATGGTGCTGACGGCAAGGATGGTATTGACGGTACCGATGGCAAGGATGGTGTAAACGGTATTGATGGAATCAGCATTGTTGAGTCAACGATTAATACCTCCGGAGAATTGGTACTTACATATTCTAACGGCACTATTAAGAATCTCGGCGTTGTAATCGGTGCTGACGGTCAAAATGGAACTGATGGCACAAACGGAAAAGATGGCATTAGTGTTATCGGCGCAGAGATCAATTCTGACGGTGAGCTTGTTTTGACATATTCAAACAATCAACGTTCTAACCTTGGCAATGTAATTGGTGCTGCCGGTAAAGATGGCATCAATGGTACGAACGGAACGAATGGTCAGGACGGTAAAGACGGTACTGATGGTGCAGACGGACAAGATGGCGTAAGTATTGTTAAATCTGAAATCAACTCTAAAGGTGAACTTGTATTAACTTATTCCGACAATAAAATAGAAAATCTCGGTGTTGTGATTGGAGCCGATGGTAAAGATGGCGCAAACGGTCAGGACGGAGCAGATGGACTTGACGGAAAAGACGGTATAAATGGAACTGACGGAGTCGGTGTATCAAAAACAGAAATCAATTCAAACGGCGAGCTTGTCATTACTTATACCAATGGAAAAACCGAGAATGTTGGAATTGTTATTGGAAGTGATGGTGCCAACGGCACAAATGGTCAAGATGGCGTAAGTATAAGCGATACAACTATCAATGAAAAAGGTGAACTTATCATTTCCTACTCCAATGGTACTATTGAGAATCTTGGAGTCGTTATCGGTGCCGATGGTAAGGACGGAAAAGATGGGGTCAATGGTATTGATGGAAAAGATGGCATCAATGGTACTAATGGTAAAGATGGAGTTAATGGTATAGATGGTAAGGATGGTGCCGATGGTGTCGGTATTGGTTCTATTGTAGTTACCACGACCGGAGAGTTGGAAATCACCCTTACTAATGGTTCTACTCTAAAGCTTGGAAATATCAAGGGCGCCGATGGCAAAGATGGTATTAACGGCAAAGATGGAAAGGATGGCATCGACGGCACGGATGGTAAAGACGGACTAAATGGCGTAGGTGTTTCCGGTACAACTATCAATTCCTACGGAGAGCTTGTTATTTCCTATTCTGATGGTACTTCTACCAATCTTGGTGTTGTTGTAGGCAAAGACGGTACTAATGGAAAAGATGGTATCAATGGTATTGACGGTAAAGATGGTACTAATGGCGCAGACGGACAAGACGGCAAAGATGGCAAAGACGGCAAAAATGGTGTTGACGGTGAAGACGGCATCGGTGTTTCCAAAACTGAAATCAATACTGCCGGTGAACTTATAATTACCTATACGGACGGAACTTCTGCAAATCTTGGAATAGTTGTCGGTTCCAACGGTAAGGATGGTATAAATGGATCTAACGGCAAGGACGGAGCCGATGGAACCGATGGTAAAGATGGTATTGGTGTAAGTAATACCACAATCAATGAAAACGGCGAACTTGTTATTACCTATTCCAATGGCACTTCTGAAAATCTTGGGGTGGTCGTAGGAAAAGATGGTGAAAACGGCGTTGATGGCACCAATGGTAAAGATGGAATTAGTGTTACAAAAACTGAAATTAATGCTAACGGAGAATTGATTGTTTATTATTCCAACGGCACAAATGAAAACCTCGGTGTAGTTGTAGGTGCAGACGGTCAAGACGGCAAGGATGGTATTGACGGTACTGATGGTAAAGATGGTGCTAATGGCACAAATGGTAAAGACGGAGCCGATGGTGTTGATGGTAAAGATGGAATAGGAATATCTGATGTAACCATCAATACATCAGGAGAGTTAGTGCTTACGTTTTCTAACGGTAATGATCTGAATTTAGGCAATATTATCGGTAAAGATGGTACCAACGGCAAGGACGGAAAAGACGGTGTTGATGGCACAAATGGTGCCGACGGTCAAGATGGCAAAGACGGTGTCGGCATTGATACTGTTGAAATGTCCGATGATGGTATTTTGACTGTAAAGCTTTCCAATGGAACGATTTTGACTCTCGGCAACGTAAAAGGAGCCGATGGCACAGATGGTATTAGTGTAACCTCTGCTATAATCAACGCTAATGGTGAACTTGTTTTTACATACTCCAACGGCAATAGTACCAATGTTGGCAAGGTGGTGGGAGCCGATGGCGCAGACGGTGCTAATGGAACAAATGGTACTAACGGCACAGATGGCGTTGGTATTAAAACCGCAACGATTACTGATGGCATTTTAAAAATCGAATTGACCAATGGTTCTATTATTGACTTAGGTAATATTAAGGGGACTGATGGTATTAACGGTCAAGACGGTATTAGCATTGTTTCTTCTAAAATCAATGAAATTGGAGAACTTGTGCTCACCTATTCCAATGGTAATAGCACAAATGTAGGTAAGGTGGTAGGTGCCAATGGATCCAACGGTAAAGATGGCGCAAACGGTACCGATGGTGTAGGCGTTAAAAACGTCACTATTACGGAAGGCGTTTTGAAAATTGAACTCACAAATGGTACGATCATTGATTTAGGAAATATCAAGGGAACAAACGGTATTGATGGTGAAGATGGTGTTAGTGTTACGTCATCCGCTATTAACACAGATGGTGAACTGGTATTAGGTTTCTCAGATGGAACATTAACCACCGTAGGAAAAGTGGTTGGAGACAATGGAAAAGATGGTGCAAATGGTAAGGAAGGTACAAACGGAGTCGGAATTGATACCATTACATTGTCTGCAGACGGAGATCTTTCGGTTACCTTGACCGATACATCTGTTATTAACCTCGGCAATATTAAAGGTCAAAAAGGTGACAAGGGAGATAAAGGCGATAAAGGCGATAAGGGTGACAAAGGAGATCCCGGAGCTGATGGTAGAGGTATTGCAGAAAGCAAAATTGTAAATGGCGAGTTAATCATTACATATACAGATGGAACTGAAAGCAATCTTGGTAAAATCAGCCCAGCGTACAACGATTATTCTGACGCTGTGACAATGTTAAGCTTTACACGTTTGAGTGATGGAACTTTGTCTGTGGGAGTCAAATCAGATTATAAGCAGATAATAGAAAACGTCGTTATTCCCGAATCGTTTGGCGGAATCCCAATAACAACTATTGCTATAGGAGGATTTCAGAATTGTAAATATTTAAAGAGTGTGACTATGCCTAATTCGATAACAGAAATGGGACAGGGTGCTTTTGCATATTGCGAAGCGTTAACAGATGTAACACTTTCTAACAATCTCACATCAATTAGTGCAAAAGCGTTTTACGGATGTTCCTCATTGGCAAATATCACTATACCCGAAAAGGTAACGCAAATAGACACACAAGCATTCTACAATGCCGGATTAACTGAAGTGGATTTCCTTAATGAAACAGATTGGAAAAAGCGTGCAGTCAAAGTGAATCTTGATCTTGTTATACAAGCATCAACCGCTTGGGCAAACATATCTGTATCAGATACGGCTAAAATTGCTAAAACGATGAAAAACTCTGAAACTGTTAGTGGATATACATACTATCCACAGTTTAAACGTTAAACAAAATACACCCACTGAGTAATACAGTGGGTGTATTTTTTATCTTAAATGAAAGAAGGTTTTAAAAATGAAATATTACTTAATTGGATTTTTTAGTGTGTTTGGTCTTTTGATTGGAGCAGATGCAATACTTGAAAGGTCGAAAAGGAGGAAAGAAAAATGATAGCGTTATTCTTAAGACTATCAAAGGCGGCATTAGAAGCGTTCGGTATGGGAGCAAGTGCGGCGATCTCATTGTATTGCGGTTCTAAAACGCCACGGAATAGGAGAAGAAAATAGATGGTTAAGATTACACGTTTAGATCATTTGGAACAAGTGCCGGAAAAGGAGATCGTTCCATACATCAAAAATCTTTTAGAATACCTTTTGGAAGAATATAAAGAATACTGCCCCAATGCTTCGATTGAAAGCATTGGGGCGATTTATTTAATTAGTTCTAAAAGTGATTTGGATAATCATTTTGGATTTGGATTGTCGATGCCGATTGATGAAAGCCGATTTGAGTGGATAGAATATATTGGAAATAATTTTGTCAATTCATGCATTGTATTGGATAATGACCGAGCGATCAATATCATTGGTCGCAGGGAATATTTCGAACATTTAATGGAGGGGTAAAAATGAAGATACTTGTTATTAAACCTATGCAAACTCCCAAAGTTAAAGAGATTGAGTCATCTTTGGAATCAATGCAAAAAGAGGTTGGCGGTTATATTCAAGCGATCTATCCCTTTGAAGATTCAGTAGCGTTGATTTGCAATGAGGAAGGAAAACTTCTTGGACTTCCGCTTAATCGTGCTTTACGAGATGAAAGTGGAGAAATTTATGATATTGTTTGCGGAACGTTCTTTTTATGCTCTGCTCCACCCGATGAAGAAAACTTTTCCTCGTTATCAAATGAGCAAATTGAGCATTTTACTAAGCTGTATCAACACCCAGAATTATTTTTGTAATACAGAAGATTAAATATAAAGGAGATTTTAAAAATGAGTAATTTAGTGGAAAAGACATCTACAATAACCACTACCGCTATCTTTAATCAAAAGAACAGCGAAAGGTTTCTGCTTAAAATGGAGTGGGATCATAGAAAAAAGTCGGCGGTAATTATTATGACTGCTCCATCATCGGCGGATCATTTGATTATGGATCAAACAACGATGTTGTGCAAAAACGGAGCCGTCAAAAACGATTTTGGGAGTTTGACAATTGTAAATCTTACGTCATCTATTTATGGGGATAATCAAAAAACATCAAAGCAGAATAAAGAAATTATTTTACAAGAGTGTGAAAAAGCAGATTGTATTTTAGTTTGTTTTGGTAGAGGAACGAGCTACCAGGATGAAAAAGCAGCAATGCTTACCGAACTCATACCATACAAAAAGAAACTTTATACTCTTGTCGATCGTAAAGGACTGCCATACGCCCATCCCCTTAGTCCTCTTGCTCACGATTTCACAATAGAACCCTTGAAACTTGATTGATTTCATAGCCCCCCGGAGTGTGCCAATGCACGCTCTGGGAGAACGGGTTTTCGGGTTGATCTTTTTTTGAAAAGGGAAATGGCGGTCAAAAGCTCCCCGAAAACTATCCGAAAAGGATGGAAATCCCCGTTTCTGATTAAGAAAACGTGAAAAATTCATGGCAGATTGCACAAAAAATATTTTTTCAGAATACTAAACAACAGAAAAAAATCATTAAAAAAGTATCATCATCCCCTCCGCTTCCTAATTGACTGCTACAGGAGGTGTTAGTAATTTTGACGAATGCCTAAAAATCGACCATTTGACTTTTTGAACGTCACGTGCTATCATATAACCAAGATGCAACAATGAACATGATTAATGATAACTGATTTTAAATAAAACCCTATGATAGAGAATATAGCATCTCTTACATACTCGGCTGTCGAAAGAAGACAACCGTATTTAGCCTTGCTATATTCTTTTGCCAATCCGTATAGGTAGGACACAACTATTTGCTACAACACGTGAGGGGTAACTTGATAATGTGGGTTAGATACGATAAGTCTCTTTCGACCGTCCAATATGGACGGTCTTTTTCTTTTGGCAGACGAGAAAAAATATAACAAAAAGGAGGCATTACAATGTATATGCCAACAACGAACAATCTGAAGAAAACCACGAAGAACAAAATGAAAATACTTGTTATCGAACCCTTTCAAGTCCCCAGAGTTAAGGAAATTGAAAAAACTTTAGACGCAATGCAGAAAGTGGTTGGCGATTATTTTCAAGTCGTATATCCGTTTGATGATTCTATAGCGTTGATTTGTAACGAGGAGGGAAAAAACCTTGGACTTACACCAAACCGTGCATTACGGGATGAAAATGGTAAAGTCTACGATATAGTTTGCGGAACGTTCTTTTTATGTTCTGCTCCTCCCGATGATGATGACTTCTACTCATTATCGGATGAGCAAATCAAGTATTATACAAAGCTGTATCGACATCCGGAATTATTTTTTTGATAATAATAAATATACTTATAACTCCGGCGTGTGTAACAGCACGTCGGAGAATAAAGAAAAGGAGGCTTATAAGTGAGTTTTAATATTGATGATGCAAAGCATTTGGGAACTATCTCAATAGACAAGGAAGATTACGAACGATTAAAGCGTGAAACAACAGTTTTTCCGTATGTTAACGGCAACCGTTGGGTTGGTCAATTATCAAAATTAGATGATAATTATTCTATAACGGTTTTTGCTACCGGTATTGAGGTGGTAGAAAGGCTCGTTGAGACTGATACGGGCGTAGTAAAACTAAAAATCCGATATTATGACGGAAAGACTGCAGTCGAAAGAGTTTTTGATTGCGATATTTTAACCAAACTTGGAGTAAAGGAACTATATAAGTATGGTGTTCGCTTTGCTGAAGATGATGCCTACAAAGTGGTGAAATACCTTTTGAAAAGCGAAAGGATTGCCCCTATAAATCGTTCTTATTCAAAACTTGGATGGAGCAAGGATGGAGATATAAAACTGTTCAGGGGACATTCTGCATTAAGTGCCGAAGGCGTTTATAAAGGATTAAAATTCGATGGAAAGCTTGATTTAAAGCCAACCGGAGAACTTGAATTATGGCTCAATATGGTGAAAACAGAAGTACTGAAAAGTATAGCAATGACAGTAGTTATGCTTCTTGGATTTGCGGGTGCTCTTGTAGCTCTTTTAAATGAAAAGAAAGATATATCCAGCATAATGTTTTCGTTATCAAATAAAAGTTCAAAGGGAAAAACAACTGGTGCCCAAATGGCTATAAGTGCATTTTCCAACCCTATTTTGAATCGTGGGTGTGCTATATCGTACAATGCAACAGAGAACGCTTTAAACCAGTTTATTTCGAGTTGTGGTGGTCATACGGTTGTTATTGATGAGGTTGCGTTGAGTAATATTAAGGACTTCAACCGAACAATGTACAGCGTTTGTAACGGACGAACAAAAATGAGATTGAATGGTGATGCCACGCAGAAAGATGTCATGGAATTTAATGGAATAGTAATTTCAACAGCAGAATTTAGTCTCGTTTCAGGAGCGGATACACCTAATGGAATAAAGGCGCGCGTATTTGAAATTAAAGATACTTTGACCGATAGTGCGGAGAACAGTGATAACATTAAATCTTGCATTTATGAGAATTATGCCCTCGCAGGTGAACCTTTTGTAAAGTACTTGCTTCAAAAGGGCGACGATGTTTTTGATGATTACGAAAAGGATAAAAAATATCTTTGCGATAAGTGTACAGATAAAAAAGAGCTTTCCGAGCGTATTCTTTCAAAGCTTGCGACTGTACTTACTACGGCACGTTACGTCAATGACATATTTCAAATGGGTATCAACGAGGATGATATTGCTGATTATCTTTTGAAATTAGAAAGGCAAATCACTACAGCAGCCAAACCGGAAGACCGTTTGCTTGAGATTGTTCGTCAAGAGGTCAGCCGAAATAGTTCACGCTATATGATTGATACCAACGTTGTACCATCATCCTGCTGTGGAGCCATCAAAACCAAGTATAAGTACAGCGAAATTCAGATATCACAAACGGTGTTTGAGGATATGATGGAAGACTACGGCGTAAATGATTGGAAAGGCGTACTTAAAACGCTGAAAGATCAAGATGTTTTACTAACAGAGCCGGATAGGCTTTATAAAAGGGTAACTTTGGTAAAAGAGGTTGGACGGCAGAAATGCTATTGTTTCAAGCTCGAAAACTCAATTCAAAATCAATCCACCAAAGCACCGCAAAGAGATATTGAAGCGGAACTTGGTGATATTGATTTGTTTGAAGAATTCACTAATGCCATTATTGAAAATTGAAAGGAGACATATTATGGCTACATTTAATTTTAAACCCCAGAAATACACTAACTATTTAGAAGAAGGTAGATATACCGGAACAGTTGAGAAAATCGATTTTTATGAGGATAAAGGTTATTTTGCTGTAGATATCCGTACAGATAATGCTATCTTCAACACGTCGTTCTCAACCATAAACCCTATATTCAATGATTTTGCTTCAGATTTTGTTGATGAAGAAGGAAATTTCGTTGATGACGATTTGATCGGTCAAAAAGTTGTTTTTATCGTAAAAGATGGTGCACAGACACCGGAACTTCGCTCCCGTGTCGTTATGATTAAAGCAATTTAACTATCAATTAAAGTTCCCGATGAAAGAGTCGGGAAGTTACCGAAGGAATGAGAATGTGTAAAGCATCCTTCGGCTTGTGGTTATACCACATTGCTCTCAAATTTCACTTAAATTTGCGGGCAAATATTTAGAAAATTGAATATTGCCCCCGATATAACTTGATTTATGAGCATATATTATGATATTGAGAAGCCTCTTATCATATATTTGCAGTAGGGGGTGTTTTCACGAAATACAAGAATTATGACCTTGGCGTAATTCCGGAGGTGAACACTCCGGAAGCGGAATTGAAAATTGCTACAGCGATTTTGATATCGCTCAAAGAAAACAAGTTGCTTTCACCGCAACAGATGAATACCTGCATAGAAAGAATCGAGAAAACATATAGAGAAGAAAACAACAGCCGAGAGTAACATCTCGGCTTTCATTATACATTAAGGAGTTTTTATTATGAGTTTAGACAAATATGAGCTTTTAAACCAAGAGCGAAAATTTGAAAACAAGGTACAACGGGTAGCCGCCTACTGCCGTGTTAGTACAGACAACAGAGACCAAGCGAATTCGTACGAGAGTCAGCAAAAGTATTTCAAAGAATACATTGAAAATCATCCCGATTGGGAGCTATCGGAGATATTTGCTGACAAGGGTGTTTCGGGCACAAGCACCAAACACCGCAAGGAATTTTTAAGGATGATCGAATGTGCAAAGAATGGGCAGATTGATCTGATCATCACAAAAGAAATTTCAAGATTTGCCCGTAATACCCTTGATAGCATAAGCTTCACAAGAGAATTGAAAAGATACGGTGTAGGTGTGATTTTTGTCCTGGATAATCTCGATACCCGTGACCCCGATGCAGAGTTGAGATTAACCATAATGGCATCTCTTGCCCAAGACGAAAGCCGAAGAACTTCGGAACGCGTGAAATGGGGTCAGAAGCGACGTATGGAGGATGGTGTCGTTTTTGGTCGAGATATGTTAGGCTATGATGTAAAGGGCGGTAAAATGACAATCAATGAAGAAGGCGCAAAAATCGTGCGCTTGATATACCACAAGTGCATCAATGAGGGAAAAGGTACTCACACCATTGCAAGAGAGCTCCGTGAAGAAGGAATAAAACCGTTAAGGGTGCAGGAATGGAGTAACACCGTAATACTGAGAGTCCTGCGCAATGAAAAATATTGTGGTGACCTTGTACAGAAGAAAACAATCACTCCCGATTATTTGACTCACGAAAAAAAGTACAATCACGGTGAGGAGGAATTTGTCATCATCCGAGACCATCACGAGCCGATCGTTTCAAGAGAAATGTTTGAGGAGGCTAATCGCATTTTAGATGGGCGTGCTCTTTCGCCGGAAGGCAAAGCTAAACACTCTAACCGCTATCCATTTTCGGGAAAAATCAAATGCGGAGTTTGTGGCAGAAGTTATGTTGCACGTTATAAACCACGTCAAAACGGTAGCAGATACAAGGCGTGGCGTTGTGGTGAGGCGGCAAAGCACGGTAGCAAACACCTTGACAAAGCAGGTAATGAAGTGGGTTGTACAAGTCCAAGCATTCGCAATGAAGAAGCCATTCACATTATGTATCTTGCGGTGAAAAACCTAAAATTCAACCGTGAGAAAATCACCCGAAATCTTTTAAAAGTCATAAAATCTGTACTTTCCGATCAATCGCTGAATAGCAGTACAAAACAGCTTCAAAAGAAGCTGGATGAAATGAGCAGCAAGCGCAGTCGGCTTTTGGAATTGTATATGGAGGGTAACATTGACAAAGGGGAGTTTCTTGCAGAACGTGAAAAGATTGACGGAGTGATGACTGACATCAAGACCCAAATTGACAGTATCACCAATGGCAACACCTTGAAGGTTCAGCAAGAGCAGTTGTTTGCGGATATTGAAAAGGCAATCATCGACCTTGTAAACGGCGTTGAGTATGAGGATGAATTCTACAAGCGCATTCTTGATAAGATGGTGATTGTTGACAAGAATACTGTTGACCTTTACCTAAATATTCTGCCCGAAAAATGGAGGTTCACCGTATCCAAAACGGTGGCTCCTACATACAAGTGTACCGCTTTAGAAACGAAGGTGCCCACGTCAGTTAAAAGTGTTGCTACGTCGCTGTAGGGCATCGCATATCTTTGCGAAAGATAACGCTGCGAAGCGGCAAGCTCTCCGTCAGGTCCGCCAAACTGCGACATTATTATTTTCGCAGTATTGCCGTCACCCTTTTTTATTTTAAGCGGATACTGCAGTCTTTTTTCATATTTCCACATTATGCTCATCCTCCCACGGCATCATATCGGTTGCCCACGTCCAGTTTTTACCGCCCTGCACCTGCATAAAATCAAGCGGACCGTAATTTGTGACGTAGTCCTTTACCGCCATTTTATAAAGCTTAAGCGTTTCATGGTAATAGTCAAGCGCTTCGCGGTCGTTCGGGTGAGTGTCAAGGAAAAGCAATACCTCGTCAAGTGCAAAGCCGTAGGTCTGCACCCGCATGAGCGCCTTTTTTCTGTCATTCATCTTGACGACCCCCGAAACGGCTTATCAAGCTCACAAAAGAGCGTTCCGCGCATGAGCGCTTTATCGCGCTCATATATTTCGCGCCATTTCTGCACGCCGATAGTTGCCTGCGCAAGCGGAAGCTCGTCGCAGACGGTTGGGTTTTTGTTTATATTTATCGTTTGCTCCGCACGCATAAAGCCGGGCGGATAATACGGATATCGTTCCAAAAAAATCATTCCTTTACTGTGATATCATTACATTCTATTCGCACCGCACCTGCGCTGACAATTTTACACAAAAAAAGGACGGAAAACCGTCCTGTTAAATACTGAATAAAATAAATCCGATAGTATTTGTCGCGAAATTTGCGAACATGTGTATAAGCCATGAAATATAAATATTATTATACCTTTCGTTGACAAAATCGAATATGATACCGCCGACAAAAAGTCCCGCCATTGAAAGTAAAATCACAGGCAGACCGAACCACCCTATCATCATCGCGATATGATAAAGGGCAAACAATGCCGAGCTTACGATATAGGCGGTCCTTCTTTCCGACACGCTTTTCAAGGTCAAAAACGCAAACCCGCGGAAGAAAAACTCCTCAAGCAGAGAATTTACAAACGAAATGTAAATTGCAACAAAAATAAAGTTGTCTTTATTTACTCCGGTGGTCGAGGTAAGGCTTGAGGTAAGCGCGGAAAAATCAAACACACCGCGGCAGGCGAAGTACGCGCCGACCACTGCCGCATAAACACCGACACCGAGAATTACGGCGGTGAGCAGTCCTTTTTTATCAGGGACAAACAGTTTTTTAAGATCGCAGTTTTTATCAAACACCGAATATACAATCGGAATACATAAAAACAGCAAAAGCTTGATGAGTGATTTTACAAGATACCCCGGTTGGATAACCGCATCGACCACTCCCATAACACCGCAGGCAAGCACCGTTACGGCGATAATAATATTTCTTTTTGTCTTCATTTTATCTTATTTTATAATACTGCCAATGGTCTATTTTCTTAACTATATCAAGATGGGCAGGGTCCGTAAGCGTATCGGCAAAGCTACCGTCCTTTAGCTGATATGCGTTTTCTTTTACGCGGAACACGGGAAGCTCGCGTCTTGCGTATGAAAGAAAATCAAAATACGGGTCAGCGCCCGAAAAGCCCGCAAGCTCAAGCGTCATAGCGCCGAGATAAATATTGTTTATCCTGCCGCCCTGCGTAATTTCATATTTTTCCGCAAGCTCATGCATATCGTGATCTTCACAGAATGCATTATTACCGTATATCATATACGGTGTCGTATAGGTTGCAAGCACGTCCTCGGTACCGACAGCATCCGCCATGGGAAGTCCGAGTTCATTATACACGCTGTCGCCGAGGTTTGGCAGATGGTCACCGAAAAAGACAAGAAGCGTCGGCTCGTCCAGAGTATCAAGATACTCTGCAAGCTGATATATCATTTCGGACGAATCGCGCACACCGCGCATATAGGTGGAAACGACCTCCATCGAGGCATCCGAAATTTCAGTATTAAGCGGTACTGCGGTCGGAAGCTCCGCATATTTTGAATATCCGTATGCCTGATGATTCTGAATGGTAACGCTGTACACAAACTGAGGTGATTTATTGCCCGCGATAACCTTTTTAAGCTCGCGTAAAAACGCCGCGTCCGTTACAAGACCGCCCGTCGTGTCCACGTTCATATCAAACGCTTCGTTAAAGGTCTGATTGTCGACACCGAAGTATTTATACACACTCGAACGGTTATAAAACCAACTGTCACCGGGATGCATAAAGGCGGTGGAATACCCCTTGTCGCGAAGGACTGAGGCAACCGTAGTTACAGGCTTGTTGACAACACGGAAGGAAGATGTCGCCGTATCGCTGAGCATAGTGGTGGGAGTACCTGTCAGTATATCAAACTCAGTATTTGCAGTACCCGCGGCAATATTTGACACAACGATATGACCCGACACCGCGCGGTCGCTGTTTGCAAGCAGATTATACTTGTAGGCGGGGTTTTGCTCCTCACTCTCCCATGCAAACACTTCGTCATTTGAAATATCGGAAAACGCCTCACCCATTACCATGATAATATTGGGCGAGTCGGTCGTCGCGGGAGTTTTTGCGTACTCCTTTTCCCACTCTTTTACCTGCGCATCACTGTAGCCGTCAGGCTTATCGACGGGATAGAGATTAAAATTATACAAAAAGCAATAGTTAAAGCCGAGCGTGTTGAACACCGACGGAATATTGTACATAGACTCGGTCGTCGCGATAAGCTTGTTGTATCTGTCCCTGTCGGGATAGACAAACTTCATCGAAAGCAAAAACGCAGCCACGACCGCAACACCCGAAGCGACCCGCCACACAATGCGCGGGCGGGGTGTTTTTAAAAATATTCCCATTGCAAAAATAATACCGCAGTAAAATATCAGAAACAGCAGCAGCGGTATATGAAGGTCGAGGTCATAGCTTGATGCCGCCGACATAGCCTCACGGAAAAGCGGAATATCGGCAGGAACAAAAGCATCGTCGCGTCCCTCGATTTTAAGCAGGTTTACGTATGACAGTAAAAGCGCGATAAGAGAGGTGACCGACGCGCCGTAAAACACGTTACCCGCTGCAAAATATCCGAGTGTTACAAGGATAAGAACGGGAAACGTGTTTAAAAGCACGGTGACAGGCCGTGAAATTATATCATAAAGTGACTGATAGACACTGCCCGGCTGTACCGCAACTGACAAGACTGTAGTCGTAAGCGTAAAAAGCAGTATAAGCAGCGGTACAGTCCATACGGGCAGCGTAAATTTGAATTTTTTCATAATCCCTACTCCGTCGGTGTGACCGTATTTTCACCGCCGCCCTGCTCGGGAGCAGGCGCGGGTGCGGGCGCGGGGTCGGGAGTGGGTGCGGGTGCAGGCGCAGGATCGGGAGTGGGCGCGGGTGTCTGTACATCCGGCTTTGTTTCCGTCTCAGGCTTTTTGTCGCCCTCAGGCTTTTTGTCACCCTCAGGCTTTTTGTCGCCCTCAGGTGTCTCGGTACCATCGGGTGCGGGAACCTCCTCTGCAGGCTGACATTCGGTGCACACGGTAGTGGGCACACCGTTTGGCATAAACTGACCGCTCGCCTTTTCAACGCAGAACTCAGAGCAAAGCTGACCGCTTACAAAGCAGTACTCAGCGCTCACAAGCGTTCTCGGCTTTTCAAGACCCTTATAGGGGAGACCCTGATGCACCTTCTGCATTACCTTGCGCCAGGTCGCAACCGCGGGGTTTGTTCCGCCGTATACGACCGTTTCGTTATAATCGTAGCCGTACCACACCGCCGCCGAATAGTAGTCGGTGTAGCCTGCAAACCATCTGTCATAGTCAAAAGACGAGGTACCTGTCTTTCCCGCAATCTCGGTCGAGCCGAAGTTTGCAGGTGAGCCTGTACCCGCCGTTGCCGCGTATACGAGAAGCTGATTTATAACGCGCGCCGTCTCACCGCTCATAGCAGTACGCGACTCAACGTGATTTTCAAGTATCGTTCTGCCGTTCTGGTCAACGACCTTTGTATAAAGATACGGCTTTGTGTACACACCCTCGTTGGCAAAAGAAGCGTATGCCGCCGACATCTCATAGACGGTCGTACCCTTTGTAAGAGCGCCAAGACCTAGTGCCGCCACGTTTTCATCCCTGCCCTCAACGAGCGAGGTGAACCCAAGATTGTCAACAAGGAAGTTATATGAGCGCTTAAAGCCGACTGCAACGTTGACACGCGCCGCAACGGTATTGAGTGACTGCGCCACACCTGCGGTAAGCGTCACACGCTTGTTTGACTCGTAACGCGACTGATTTCTGGGATACTGCCTTTCCTCGTCAAGATACCAGTCAAGTATCATAGAAGAGGGAGAAAGCGCGTTGTTACCGTCAACGCACACACCGTACTCGATAGCGGGAGCGTAGGTAGACAGCGGTTTAAAACTGGAGCCGGGCTGACGGTATGCCATGGTTGCGCGGTTGTTACCGCGCGCTGTCGTCTTGGGACCGATACCACCGTAAAGCGCCACGCACGCGCCTGTGGAATTGTTTATAATGGATATCGCGCTTTCGGGGGTGATACGCTCACCCGCATCGTTTTTTGCCGCGATATTAGGGAAGTTCGAGGGGTCGGAATATACGCTGTCAACCGCCGCCTGAACGTTGGTATCCATCGCTGTATATATCTGAAGACCGCCTGAGAACACAAGCGTTTCCGCATAGACCTTGCTGTAGCCCTTTTTCTCGATAAGGTCCTTTATAACAACGTCTGTCACCGCATCGACGTAATAGCTTTTAACGTCTGCCTCGTCAACCTCGACGGTGCCGTCCCTGAACACAAGCTGTTCAGCCTTTGCCGCTTCCGCCTCTTCGTGAGTTATCATTTTAAGCTCTTCCATCTTGGAGATTACAAGACGCGCGCGACGCTGATTATTTTCAAGATTAACAATCGGATCGTAATAGGTAGGAAGATTGGTGATGGATGCAAGGCATGCCGCCTCTGCAATGGTAAGGTCTGCTACGTTTTTACCAAAATACTTTTCAGCCGCGGTCTGCGCGCCGTAGCAACCCTGCGAAAGATAGATGGTATTGAGATAAACCTCAAGTATCTGCGGTTTTCTGTACTGACTTTCAAGATACCACGCGCGTCGCATCTCCTGTATCTTACGGGTGATGGTGTGGTCCTTGTCATCGGTCAGGTTTTTGACAAGCTGCTGTGTTATGGTAGAACCGCCGTACGAATCGTTGCCCGTAGCAAAGCCGATAACAGCGCCGAGAGTACGCTTGAAGTCAACACCGCTGTGGGTGTAAAAACGCTCATCCTCAATAGCGACAACGGCATCCTGAAGATAGGGTGATATCTCATCAATGTTCGCCCATTTTCTGTTCTCGGTGCCGTGAAGCTCGTCAATCTGCACTGTCTCACCGTTGTTGTTGCCGTAAATAAGCGTCGTATAGCCGAGCGAGTTGTCAACACCCGACAGGTCAAACTCACCGTCGACGTACACGAACACGTACCACGCAAAAACACAGGCGGTAAAAATGCCCGTAAACATGCAGGTTAAAAATACCGCAAGCAGACCGCGGCGGACAAGATAACCCGTACGGCTTTTTTCTTTGCCCCCGCCTTCCTGCTTTTTCGCCTTTTTCTCAGCGCGTTTTTTCTGCTGTTTTTCCATAAATAATATAAATTTTCCAAGAAGATCTTTAATCATTGTTTTCTCCAGGTAATATAGTTATACATTTTTATTATATCACACAAAGTTATTTTTTCAATACTCTCAAATGTTAATTATTTTTTTCTTGTATATTATGACAGAATATTGTATACTATAGAATAGAGTTTAAATAGACTGCGCTGTACGGTTTGGCGCGGTCACGTAAATATAACGGGACATTATTCAATGTCTTGATTTTGACATTCAAAGGAGTAATATGATAGCAGAAGAAAAAATCGCAAAAATAAAAAACACAGAAGAAAAGAAAAAACAGCACCCGCCAAAGCCTAAAAAGAGCGTGAAAAAATCGGCACCGTCAAAGAAAAAAGCGTCGGCGGCTGTTGATAAAAAGAAAAAGCCTGCGCAGACCGATAAAAAGAAAAAGAATTCGGGTGTTAAAAAGGCGTCTGCGCCCAAAAAGCAGACAAAAGCACCCAAAGCACCGCGCGAAAAAAAGCCTGCGCACAAGCTTCGCGTCATACCTCTGGGCGGTCTTGACGAGATAGGTAAAAACCTCACCGCCATCGAATACGGCGATGACATAATAATTATCGACTGCGGTATGGCGTTTCCCGATGCGGATATGCCGGGTATCGACCAGGTAATACCTGATTTTAACTATCTTTTCAAAAACAGAAACAAGATACGCGGTATCTTTGTAACGCACGGACATGAGGACCATATCGGCGGTCTTCCCTATTTTCTAAAAGAGGTAAACGTGCCTGTTTTTGCAAACAAGCTGACAATAGGACTTATCAAGCGCAAGCTGACAGAGCACAAGCTCCACACACGCGCGATACTCATGGAGCAAAAACCGGGTGATATTGTACACCGCGGCTGCTTTGAGGTCGAATTTATAAAAGTAAACCACTCGATTGCCGACTCCGCCGCGTTTGCGATAAAAACGCCTGTCGGCACCGTAATACACATGGGCGACTTTAAGATAGACACCACCCCCATCCGCGGAAGGATGATAGACCTTGCGCGCTTCGGCAACCTCGGACGTGAGGGCGTGTTGCTTCTTATGTCCGATTCGACAAACGCCGAAAGACCGGGTATGGCAATGTCTGAGCGCAACGTCGGAAAGGCTTTTGACGGTATCTTTTCAAGGGCGGAGGGTAAGCGCATACTTATTGCGACCTTCTCGTCAAACGTGCACCGTGTTCAGCAGATAATCCTTACCGCCGTTAAATTCGGGCGCAAGGTGGCAGTTTCGGGCAGAAGCATGGAGGGTGTTATTGCGGTTGCAAGCGAGCTTGGATATATCGATATTCCAAAGGGTACGCTTATCCCCATCGAACACGTTAACCGCTTTCCCAAGGACGAGACGGTCATAATCACGACAGGCTCGCAGGGTGAGGAAATGAGCGCGCTTTACAGAATGGCGTTTTCAGATCACAGACTTATTTCAATATCGTCAGATGACCTCGTTATCTTTTCATCATCCCCCATCCCCGGCAACGAAAAGTTTGTTTCCACTGTTGTAAACGAGCTTGAAAAGCTTGGAGCTGAGGTCATTGCCGACAGACAGGCGGGCGTGCACGTTTCGGGTCATGCCTGTCAGGAGGAGCTTAAGCTTATCCTCGGTCTTATAAAGCCGAAATTCTTTATGCCTGTGCACGGTGAATTCAGACATCTGCTCGCGCACAAAAAGCTTGCGGTCGAAACGGGCATGGACGAAAAGGACGTATTTATAAACGAGATAGGCGGTGTGCTTGAGCTTACCGCAGACAGCGCGAAAATAGAAGACTCGGTGCCTGCAGGTCAGGTGCTTATTGACGGAGGAAGCGTGGGGGATGTCGGCAATATCGTAATGCGCGACAGAAAGCTTTTGTCCGAAGAGGGAATGATAGTTGTTGTTGCGGCAGTCAGCAAGTCGCAAAAGCGGGTCATGTCGGGTCCTGACATAATCTCGCGCGGTTTTGTATACATGCGCGACAGCGAGGAGCTTATTGACGGCGCGAAAACGGCGGCGGAGATGGCGCTCATGCGCGGTATCGCAAGAGAGGTATTTGACTGGAGCACACTCAAAACAGACGTACGCGAATCGGTGACCAAATATATTTCACAAAAGACAAAGCGTTCACCGATAATTATACCGATAATAATGGAAGTTTAAAGGAGAATCACTATGGATTTTTACGCTAACCTGCACCTTCATTCGACACATTCCGACGGAAGATACACACCAACAGAGCTTGCGCAGTACGCTTACCGCGAGGGCTACAAGGCGGCGGCAGTTACCGACCACGATACTGCGACCGCTTACCCCGAATTCAAGGCGGAGTGCGACAGGCTGGGTCTTGAAAGCATTTTCGGTGTTGAGTTTACCGCATACAGTGAGCTTTTAAAGCGTCCTGACGGCAGTCTCGGTAAATTCCACCTTACCGCCTACCATTTCGACCCCGAATACCCCGCGATGAAGGAGTATCTTGAGGGTATGGGTCTGCGTGAGACAGACCAGACCAAAAAGCTTGTGGAGCGTGGGTTTGAGATAGGGTATCTGCACGGCTTTACCTGGGACGAGGTGCTTGAGTACAACAAGGGCATCAAGTGGCTTTGCAACGAGCACGTTTTCAGGCTCATGAAGGCAAAGGGACTTATCGACGACAGTCAGTACCGCGATTTTTTTGCAACCGTGTTCGGTAAATACCGCTCTACTATTCCCCCTGCTTATGAGTTTTTAAACGACGATGAGATGATAAAGCTTGTACACGATGCAGGCGGTATCATATTCGTGGCGCACCCCAACGGCCACCTGCACCATATTGACGCTCTTGTCAAAAAGGGTATCGACGGTATGGAGGTATGGCATCCCGACCTTCCGTCCGAGGAAAGAGCCGAGGCGTATAAGATAGCTCTTGAAAAGGGCATTTACATATCCGGCGGCAGTGACCATTCGGGCTACTGCGGCGGCACCTACATGGAAGTAAAGGACCCAAGGGACAGCAAGCACTACATCGACATGCTGTCAACAGGTACTACAAAAGAATATTTTGACGAAATCAAAAACCGTAAGATCAACAGATGAAAAAATTCTTAACCGTACTTGTTAAAATACTGTGCTGTATACTTGTGTCGGTGGCTTTTGCAGCGCTGTTTGCGGCGCTCTGGTATATCCGCGTATACGGTGATATCGGCTTTGACTCGATACTGTACACGCTTTTAAACGACGTCGGCGGTGTACAGTCGGGGCTTGTAACGGGGTATCTGCTTGAGGGTCTGCTTCCCGCGGCGGTATGCTCGGCGCTTGTCTGCCTTTTGCTGATGTTAAAGCCGCGCTTTTCCCTTAAGATCAAAAAGGTAAAGCTGTGGCCATTCCCCATGTGGATATATGCGCCGATTTCGCTGATACTCTGCGCCGTGCTTATGTTCACCGCGGCGGCGCAAGTAAAACTGCCCGAGTATATAAGCTATCTTTCAAAGCAATCGACGCTTTTTCAGGACGAGTACGTCGACCCGAAGGAGACGGACATAGCTTTTCCCGAACAAAAACGTAATCTGATATACATAATGCTTGAGTCGATGGAGACCGCATTTATGCAAAAAGAGGTCGGCGGCGCGGTGGACGAAGATCTTGTGCCCGAGCTCTACGGTCTTGCAAAGGATAATATCAACTTTTCGCATAATGACGGCGTCGGCGGATTTTACGAGCTTGCAGGCGCGGGCTGGACGATAGCGTCAATGGTGTCGCAGACGTCGGGCGTACCGCTTAAAACTCCGCCGGGATTTACAAGCACCACCTATGCGGAAGAGGACGAGTATCTGCCGGGTCTTACGACCATGGGTGATATTCTTGATGAAGAGGGCTACTATCAGGCGCTGATGGTAGGGTCGGAGGCTTCCTTCGGCGGAAGGGAAAGATATTACTCACAGCACGGCTTCAATAAGATATACGACCTGCACGATGCCCGCGAGGAAGGTATTGTAGACGAAGACTATTACGTATGGTGGGGCATGGAGGACATGTATCTGTACGAATACGCAAAAGAGCTCATCACACGGCTTTCAAAAAAGGACAGGCCGTTTGCGGTCTCTATGCTGACAGTTGATACTCACCACGTCGACGGCTACAAATGTGACCTTTGCGTGTGGGAGCATAACGAACAGTATAAAAACGTTATCTCCTGCGCAAGCAGGCAGATATATGCGTTTATCGAGTGGATAAAGGCGCAGGATTTTTACGAAAACACAACGGTTGTTATTGTTGGTGACCATCCGTCGATGGATAGCGGATTTTTTGAAAGAAACGTGGACGACAGCTATCAGCGGACAGTTTATAATTGCTTTATAAACTCTGTAGCCGAGCCTGAAAACACTAAAAACCGCATCTTTGGTGCTATCGACCTGTTTCCCTCGACGCTTGCGGCGATGGGCTGTGAAATTGAGGGCGAAAGACTGGGACTCGGCACCAATATCTTTTCGGACAAGCCGACGCTTGCAGAGGAAAAGGGGCTTGACGGGTTTAACGCAGAGCTCAAAATGAATTCCGATTACTACACAAAAAATTTCTTTTTTAAATAATAAAATGCGGAAGAAGACATAGCTTTCTTCCGCATTTTTATATTTTGTAATAACTTTTAATTTGTAGTTTGTTGAATAGACGGAATTAGTGTACTCTCATGGCTCCACTTGTCAGGGGAGCTGTCGCGAAGCGACTGAGGGGTAGTCAGCATCAAGCGAAACTCTACAAAACTGACTACCTTTCCACCGTCTTCGACGGTCCCCCTCTCCTGACAAGGAGAGGCATTGGTTAGTTCGAATTCCCCGCTAAACTACAATTTAAAAACGGCAGAGAATTATCCTCTGCCGTTTTGATTTTAATTATGCCACAAAGTCCTTATGGAATTTATAGAGAATCTGTGCAGCTTCTGCTCTTGTTGCAGTATTCTTGGGTCGGAAATCTGTTCCGCCTGATACGCTATATCCGTTTACAATATCAGCACGCTGACATTTCTGAACGGCTGTTTTTGCCCACTTTGAAATTGAAGCATTATCCTTGAAGGATATTTGTGCCTCATTGGGTATCAGACTTATTCCCATATAGCTTGCAAATCCTGTTATCATAACGCAAAGCTGTTCGCGAGTAATAGCATCATTGGGAGCAAAGCTCGTATTGGAAACACCTGATACGATTCCCGCCTCGTTACCCCATTTTATTGCCGCAGTATAATATTTACCGGATTTTACGTCGGTAAATTTGGTCGAAACCTTATTTGCGCTGCCCGATGTATTTACACCTGCAATTCTCGCAAGAATCGTGATAAACATACCGCGGGTAACAGGTACGTCGCGACCAAACTCTGTCTTGCTTACACCTGCGATGAAACCGTATGTATACGCATAGTTTACCGCGTTTGTGTACCACTTACCCGTCTTTATATCGGTAAATATTCTTGTTGTATCTACGATCTCAACAGGCTTTTCTTCGGGTGTGGGTGCAGGATCAGGTGTGGGCGCAGGATTTGGATCGGGAGTAGGTGTGGGCGTGGGTGCAGACTCGCTGAGAACGTAATCAGGATCTATAGTTGTTTTTGCATACACCTCATTATAATTTTCATAATCTATCGGTATATATATGCACGGATATCCTACAGATTTTTTTACAAGCACTGCCATTTGTATCTCCGCCGACGTTCCGGGAAGAATATCGTCATAAATATCATTGCCTTCAACAACCGCACAATCAATTATATCAATAAGAACGCCGTCTTTTGTATAAAACTGTTCACTGTACTCTGAATTTCCGAGTATATCAGATCCCTCTATAGTAACACCGCCGTTATTCTTTATTCTGAATTTCATCAGAATCCACTGCTCGTCAGATGCAGGATCCTCGTTATAATGGTTATAATCCTCTACTATTTCAGCGGCTGTATCCCCGGTATACATCTCTATAAGCTGTATTTCATACGGATCTAACACATAGCCATTGTTTCTATAATCGCTCAAATAACCCCTTGTGTTTTTCCAAAGCGAATAAAGAGTTGTGGTCGACTCGGGTTGCTGTGTTCCCTCTTGTGTTGCAATAAAATGTCCGGGTGAAACCTCGTTATTGCCCACTTCTATTGTGCTGCGTTTATAGCAGTCATCGCAATAAGTATATTTTAAGCCGTCAGGTCCGTCGAAAAATTTGGAGTTGGTATGACTTCCGTCAGTACAGATTACAAACTCATTGAAGCCGTAATCACTTATATGGTAATCCGGGAATGATGAATAATTTGTCGAGATCAAGCCAAGTGATGCCGCAAACATTTTGATTATCGTTTCAAGACCTGTATTCGCAAGCTTTAACGCCGTATCCTTACTTGCTTGTGAAGTCATATTGGTGTTATATGTAACAGGTACAGTATCTCCGAGCTTATACCCAACGGGGATTTCTCCGTTTATTATCATATATAACGAGCCGTAGGAGACCATGCAGGTATAGCCATATGCTCCGTCAAGCTTATTATTAATAGTAAGAATGCAGGTTGCCTCAAGCGAACCCGATTTTGACTTGAGATTACATGCTATTTCCGACTGTGCGTTAGGTGTTGAAATTGTAAAATCAGGTGTATTTGTATTGGGCGTGTACTTATACGAGCCTGTGCCCGAACCTACACCGTGTGCTTTTAAAAAGTTAAGAAGGTCGGTAAAGGGCTGAGGTGCCTGTGCAGGTGTATCGTTACCGCCCGTGCCTGAACTACCTGAACCGCCTGAACTGTCGGCTACTGTCTGCTTATGAAAACACTCAGAGCAGGAGCGTGTTTTCGTACCGTCACCGTTACTTGAATAACTGCCGTAGCTGTGCGATGATATGCAAATTGCATACTCATTCAAATTAAAATCTGCGAAATGATACTGTGAAATACCAAGCTGGTTAAGTCCTATCGGAAAATACTCAATAATTCCCGCTACCATTGTATTGGCAAGAGACATAACCGTCTCTTTAAGAGCACTTTCACCGTCATATGATGATGAATACAGCGTATCGCCTATATCATAGCTCGAGGTAACCGTTCCTCTTGCCGTAATTTGTGACCCAATACCGGTTATAATTGTTACCCAATCATAGCTGCCGTCAAGAGAGCTGTCAAGCCATATTGCCGTGGACGATGTGATACTGTCACTTGAATTTGTTGTAAATAAACATATCTCCGACATGTCTGTGTTATAAAAATATGCAAAGCCAAGACCGTTCGAACTATATGCAGCGTACATATAACTGCTTGAAGAGGATACGTACTCTCCTTTTGAAACAATTGCATTCTTCATAGCGTTAAAAGCCGCTGAATTTCCCGCGCCCTTTAACGGACGTCCGGTATTTTTTGTTACCGCATACTGTTCTGCAAGTTGATTATATGCATCAGTATCAATAAATGCCGTGTCGGTCGCTGCCTGCGCAAACACAACCGTCGTTAAACTTATTACTATAATAAGTAATAACGATAAAATTCTTTTCTTCATAAAATCCACCTCTTTAAAAAATAATATACCATATCGGGATATTTTGATTATACCAATGTGGGATAATTTTGTCAAGAGGCGGTGACAAAAAATGAGACTTAAACAACTTCGCAAGGGTCGGGGCATTTCTCAGCTCAAGCTTGCAATAGACCTTAATACAAATCAGAATACTATCAGCAGATACGAAACGGGAGAACGTGAGCCGGGCATAGTCGAGCTTATAAAAATAGCCGATTATTTTAACGTATCTATAGACTACCTCGTCGGCAGAACCGATAACCCCGAGTTTAATAAATAACGTTTAAATTGTGGTTTATCGGGATGAGAAGCCTCCCTTGTAAAGGGAGGGGGACCATCGAAGATGGTGGAGGGATTTAGTTTTTACGTAAAAACCTTGTAAATACAAGTATTTTTGCATCTCCAAATCCCTCAGTCTCGCATACGCTCGACAGCTCCCTTTACAAGGGAGCCTTCTTCTATAAACCGTAATTTATATTGAAAATCATTTTAGATTTATATATAATGTATCCGAGGTGATGGACATGGAAAGAAACTATCAGTTCCGCGAGCGCATGCTCGAAATACACAAAAAAGGCAGGCGCATGCCGTATGCCGTATGCGGACAAAATCAGCTTGAGATAACAGACGGCTGGTACGTTGTAATCCCCGAAAATGCCGACCGCGTATTGCTTACTGCCGCGCGCGACCTTGTCGATTACTTTTTTGTATCAATGGGTATCTCTCTAACGCTCACTGCAAAAGACCAAGGCAAAAACGCGATAATTTACAGATATGACAGCGCTCTTTCCGAGGGGGACTACCGGATCTGCGTAGAAAACAACAAGATCACATTCACAGCCTGTGACAGCCGCGCTCTCATGCAGGCGGGCTTTTACCTCGAAGATATTATGAATCTGAACGAAGGCCCTTTTATCGACCTTCAGGACAAGACCGTTTCCTCCTTATACAAAACGCGCATGGTACACAGCGGTTTCGGGCTTGACGATTTTCCGAACGAGCATCTTGCCAATATCGCCCACGCGGGCTACACCGCAATACTTCTTTTTGTGCGCGGTCCCGGCATGACCTCGGCAGGTCCCAAGGACTTTAACGATATAATCTACCGCGCGGGAAATTACGGTCTCGACGTGTATATATACAGCTATCTTCATAACGAGGTATATCCCGAAGGCGAGGAGGGGCAGAAGTTTTACGACACGCTTTACGGTGACCTGTTCAGAAAATACCCAGGCTTCAAGGGTGTGGTGCTTGTGGGCGAATCGTGCGAATTCCGCAGCCGCGACACCAACACGTCAATGATGTTCCGCCTTGAAAACGTGGACGAAAACGGCAAAAAGAAAACAGACAAGCCAAATCCGGGCTGGTGGCCATGCTACGACTACCCGCTTCTCCTTAACATGATAAAAAACGCAATTCCTCAGGACAAGGAGCTTGTTTTCTGGACTTATAACTGGGGCAAGCAACCCGAACAGCCGAGGCTTGAGCTTATACGTAACGTACCCGACGGTATCACGCTTGAGGTCACCTTTGAAATGTTTGAAAGGCTTGAGCGCGAGGGTGTGACCGACGTAATTGCCGACTATGCCCTTCATTTTGAAGGCCCCGGCAAATATTTTGACAGCGAGGCAAAAGAGGCGGCGCGCCGTAATATAAAGCTTTACTCAATGGTCAACACGGCAGGCGCCACCTGGGATATGGGCGTTATCCCCTACGTTCCCGCCCCGCAGCAGTGGGCGCGCAGATACAGCGCCATGAAAAAGTACCACGATGAGTGCGGTCTGTGCGGACTTATGGAATCGCACCATTTCGGTATCTATCCGTCCTTTATTACCGACCTTGCGAAGTGGATGTTCCACTCGCCCGATACCGATATAAACGCTATACTTTTCCGCATCGCCGCGCGCGATTTTTCAAAGGAGACGGCGGACAGAGTGACTGAAGCGTGGAATTATCTGAGCGAAGGCATACGCCACACGGTCACAAACAGTAATGACCAGTACGGGCCTTACAGAATAGGTCCCGCCTACCCGCTTCTTTTCAGAAAGGACTATACGATACCGAGCGTACCGTGGGCGCGCTTCGGCGGAAACACGATATGCAGACCCAAGTACAGATATCCGCTTGAAACAAAAGAGGATTTTGAGCGCATAAATCATGAGATACGCTACAACACAAAAGCAATTGAGCTTTTTGATAAGGGCGCGGACATACTCTTTTCCGTTATAGACGAGATACACCCCTCAAAAAAGCCGGATGCCACCCGCCTTGCAACGCTTGCGCGGTTTATGGCAAGGTGCGCGCAGACCACAGTCAATACGAAAAAGTGGCATCTTGCCCGCAAAAGCAAGGACTATGCCGCCATGTATAACATAGCGCTTGCAGAGATAGAAAACGCGGAAAGTACAATTCCGCTTGTCGAGTATGATTCGCGTCTTGGCTGGGAGCCGTCAATGGAATATATGTGCGACCGTGAGCATATCGAGTGGAAGATAGCCACAACGCTCCAAGTACTTGAAAATGAAATAAAACCGCTTATATAACAAAAATCACCGAGAAATCGGTGATTTTTTTGTAACCTGTCAAATTGCGGTTTGTAGGGATGTACATATGACGGACTAGCCCCCGCCTCCCTCTGACGAGGGAGGTGGATTTTGCCGTAGGCAAAAGACGGAGGGAGAGATCAAAATAGCAGTAATTCTTGTGCTGTTCTCTCCCTCAGTCACCTTCGGTGACAGCTCCCTCGTCAGAGGGAGCTGGGTTTTGCAAGTGCGTATTTTGCGGTTCAGGCAATTTTACCATCCCGATAAACCGCAATTTGAACGTCATTTTATTTTCGTTCCGCCCCATTCAACTGCGGTAAACCCGTTTCGTTCAGGCGCCTTTTCAAGCTTTTGCTCTGTCACCCTTCTCGGAATATCAAGAGGCTCCCACACCATCATAACACGAATGAGCGTATCGGGGGCAGGGTCTATATCAAGCCTTGCCGACTTTGTATATTCCTCACCCGAAAAATAAATATAGTTATAATTATTATCCTCCATCTGCGGCAGCCAATAAATTATAAATTCATTCGCCTCGCGCTCGTTAAGACCGAGATACAACAGCTTTTCTCGCAAAAATTCCGCAGTATCACTGCCTTTTACCACAAAACCGACGTTTTTATCGTACACGCGCGGTGTGTTCGGCTGTCCTTCCCAATACAAACAGTAATATTCCCTGCCGTTTTTATCATAAAGCGTGCCGTCAGGTCTTGCCCTGACCGTCCACCCGCCGTTATATTCGGGATAAACGCAGGTGAGCTTTCCGTCATAGGTTAGCTTTACGTTGACCTCGGTCTCCTTTTCGGGATAGAGATATATTACAGGCTTGGCATCTGCTATCTCTTCCTGAATTTCAATTTCAGCATCTTTTACTTCAAAACTGATCTCATACTTGCCCTCGGTATAGGGTTGTACCGACTCTGCTTTGCCCTTAATATAAACGTTGTCCCCAATGCAGTATTCCTCGGCGTTTTCAACGTACACCTTTATATTTCTGTAACGGACGGAAACGATAATATAACCGTCACCCGCCTGACTGACAGAACCGCGCACGTCAAGATCATCGGGGTCAAAGCCAAACTTTATTACCGTGTTCTCTTTTGCGATATGTGTTGCGTATGCGCGACCCTGAAAATACTCACCCTCTTCAAGCGGTATCAACTCACCTGAAAATAAAGCGGTGTCCTGTTCCTTTGCATATTTAAAATCGGTGTAGCATTTGAAATTAATTGTGCTGACATAAGGGTCAAGGCTGTTAAACGCATTGAATACGACAAAGCCGTCACCCGCATATTTTACCTCCACCGACTCGGCTGTCAAATAAATCGACTCTGCATCCGTGTTGTCGGGTGTCGGTTCGGGAGTTTCGGTAATTTCATCAGACGGTACATTTTCAGGCACTTCTTCGGTTATAGTCTCGGCAAGCTCGTCATCCTGCGGTTTTTCCGCCTTACAGCCTGAAAGCATCAGCATAAAGCATAAAATAAGTATAAACCATCTTTTTTTCATAATTTCACACCCCTTCTATTTATATATGTAATCAAAACCCTAAAACGTTTCATTTTCAGTATAATATCTTGCAAATATTTTTTCAATAACGGATAAATTACGGTTTATCGGGATGAAAAGCCTCCCTTGCCTAAAGGGAGGGGGACCGTCGAAGACGGTGGAGGGATTTAGTTTTTACGTAAAATGTTAAGAGAATACAAGATTTTTTGC
>JAZPZR010000122.1:0-6023 GCA_045544795.1 Eubacteriales bacterium | reverse complement strand
CTCTCCTTGTCAGGAGAGGGGGACCGTCGAAGACGGTGGAAAGGTAGTCAGTTTTGTAGAGCTTCGCTTCATGCTGGCTACCCCTCAGTCGCTTCGCGGCGGCTCCCCTGACAAGGGGAGCCATGAGAGTACACTAATTCCGTCTATTCAATAAACCGCAATTTGTAGGGGGCGACGTTCTCGACGCCCCGCATAAATTCGTACACACCATATCGGGACGATGTGGGCATCGTCCCCTACAATACACACCAATTTCATCTCACCGATAAATCACAATTTCACACAAAAAAACGTGAGAGCGATATTGCTCTCACGCTTATTTATTATAACGAAATTCTGGGAGCGTTTGCAAGCAGATACTTTTCTGCCTCGGCGCACCACTTACCGCCGTTTGCGGTAACTATCTCGTAAAGCTTTTTGTAAAGCGGGTCTTTGTCTGCCCACTCGTCAAGCTTTTCGATCTCGATACAGGGAATGTCAAGCTCGTTGTAGCATACCTTCTTTGCGCCCGACGGTGTTTTCATCGCAAAGATGCAGTCGGGCACGTCCTTCATACCCATAATGTGCGATACCATGCCTGACGGGTCTATCTTTCCGTCCTCGATAAGCTTGATGATATCAAGCGTATCTTCGGGAATAGAGCCTGCGGTACCTACGAGGTGAATACCGTCGTAGTGTACGCGGTAGAGGTTGAGCGAGCCCTGCATTTCGTGAACAGCAGGACCTGCAAAAAAGTTGATACATCCGTCCTCTCTGAGCACCGCCTCACCCTGAGTGAGAAGTGCGGGAACGGGTACCATGACAAAGCAATCGTCAAAACCGCCGTCAGACAGCTCTTTAAGATATGTAACGGGATCGTCAAGCTCTGACGTATTTACGTAGTGAAGGTCAACACCCTTTGATGCGGCATATTCTCTTGAATACATTCTGTTTGCATAGTCAAGACGGTCCTGATTAAGATCGGTAACAACGACCTGCTTACAGCCTGCATAGTTGATAGCAAGCTCAACCGAAGCAAGACCCATGGGACCTGCGCCGCCGAGAATTATCATTTTACCGCCGCGCTTTGCGCCGTCTGTGCGTACGTAAGTCTCATAATCTGTATGATAAAGACCCTTGAACGCGCGGATTACACAACCGAGTGCCTCAACGAGTGAGCCTTTGTAAAAGCTGTCACCGCCAAAGGGGATAAGGCAGTTTCTCTCAAGCACCACCTCAGGAACAACTGCATAAACGGTGTTACCGCCCACGTATCTGTAGGAATAACCGGGGTCATAGCAGTTTTCAAGCTTGAGCGCAGGCTGAATTACAACGTTCATACCGCTTTTCCATGCGTCGCTCACGTTTGCGCCCGCCTTTACAACGGTGCCTGCAAGCTCATGACCGATAATTACGGGATTTACGTCAATATCGTTCGGCACACGCTTGTGGTTTGAACCCTGGATTACCGCCTTGTAGGTGGATGCGCAGAGTGAATCTGTCTCTACCTTAATAAGTACTTCATTATCGCTTATTTCGGGAAGCATAAAATCTTCGACACGGATATCGTTTTCACCGTGCAGTCTGACTGCTCTTGTCTTCATGTTGTATTTCTCCTTGAAAATTATTTTTTATATGTTATAATGATATCAACTTAATCAAAGATAGTCAACAAAAACAGCGAATTTAGATTATTTTATAACCTATTTGTTCAAATATTATCAAACTTAATCAGGAGTGTTCATATGCTGATAGAGGAACGCAGAAATGAAATAATTAAATACGTAGAAAAGCACGGAAAGGCAACTGTTGAAGAGCTTGCGGGCGCGCTTTATGCCAGCGCGCCGACCATCCGCCGTGACATTACCGCGATGGAGAGAAAGGGGCTTGTCAAAAAGGTGTACGGCGGAGTTATGCCGCCCACCGCCGCCGACCGTGAGATACCGATGAGCTCGCGTGAAAGCGTTGCCGCCGAAGCGAAAAAAGCGATGGCAAGACGCGCGGTATCACTTATACATGACGGTGACGTGGTTATCCTTGACGGCTCGTCAAGTGCAAAGGCGCTTGTGCCCTTTCTTGCAAAGTTCAAGGAACTCATTGTTATAACGTCGGGCGCAAAGACGGCGGTCGAGCTTGCCTCGGCGGGAGTGCGCTGCTTTTGCACGGGCGGTAAAATGCTTACGCAGTCCTATTCATATATAGGACCGCACGCGGAGAATTATATAAGAGGAATAAATGCCGATATTCTCTTTTTCTCCTGCCACGGCTACGACGACGGTGTGGCAACAGACCTCTCCGCAGACGAGGTGGCGCTCCGCCACGTTATGATGCAGAAGTCCGCTAAAAAAGTACTGCTCTGTGATAAGAGTAAATACGGTCATAAATACATATACAGTCTTTGTACGGCGGACGATGTTGACGAGGTGATAACAGAATGAATTACACCTCTTTAAACGCTCACTACAGACAGCGCTTCGGCAGAAAAATATACAAGCTTTCCCTGTCGGGCGGCATGACCTGTCCCAACCGTGACGGAACTCTCGATACCCGCGGGTGCATATTCTGCTCGGCATCGGGATCGGGTGATTTTTGCGAGGAGTACGACCCCGATATATCCCGTCAGATAGAAAATGCAAAGCAGAGGGTCAAACGGAAAATTGACGAAAACGCGGGTTTTGTTGCTTATTTTCAAAACTTTACAAACACCTATGCGCATATTTCACACTTATCTGATATTTTCGGGCAGGCAATAGCGCATCCCGATATCGTGGGGCTTTCTATTGCCACAAGACCCGACTGCCTCGGTAAAGAGGTGCTTGATTTAATGTCGGAACTTGTTAAGATCAAGCCTGTTTGGGTAGAGCTTGGGCTTCAGACCATACACAAAAACAGTATTGAATATATCCGCCGCGGTTACGGCAATTCCTTCTACGAAAAGGCGGTAAAGGATCTGCATGAAATCGGTGCCGAGGTGGTGACCCACGTGATACTCGGTCTTCCGTACGAGGACAAATTGCAGATGCTTGAAACGGTGAGATACGTCGCAAAAAACAAAAGTGACGGTATAAAACTGCAGCTTCTTCACGTGCTTGAAAACACCGATCTTGCACAACAATACCGCGCGGGTAAGTTTGAAACGCTGTCGCTTGAAGCATACTGCGATATACTCGCCGACTGCGTGCGCGCTTTGCCCCGCGATATCGTTATCCACAGACTGACAGGCGACGGTGCCAAGCGTGACCTTATCGCGCCGTTGTGGTCGGGCGACAAAAAACGGGTGCTGAATACAATAAATAAATATTTTGAACAAAATTGCGTTGAACAGGGAGAGCATTGCCGATAATATTATCGGTGATGCTTTTTGCGCTTTTACAGGTGTATATTCATAATTTTACTGAGTGCGTTTCTTTCCTGCTTTGTTATTTACCCGCTTTTGCATGAGCTTGGTCATGTCATTGTTTTACTTTTAGTAAAATGTAAGATCGTCGGCTTTTCGCTGTTTCCTGTTCCTTTTGTTGCGTGTGAAGGAGATCTCAGTGATATACAACCGAGAAAGACGGTACAGTAATCGATGAGATAATTGTACTTGAGGGTGAAGAGCTTGCAGACGCACTTGCAAAGGGCTTTGTTGAATTTGATATCGGCGCAAAGAACAGCGCGCAGTATGTCAAGATCATCTGCGAAGATAAGGCAGGCAACAAGATCGGTGTTGACGGCGAAGGCGAAGTATTCTCCAACGTAACGATCACAACCAACGCATTCCTCATCTTCTGGGCAAACCCTGTAGCACGTTACTCAGCAATCGCGGCAGTAGTAGTGCTTGCAGCAGCTATAATCTTTTTTGTTATTCTTAAAAAGAAAAAGAAAGAGACAGAAGCTGACAAATAATTAAATAAAATGAGACGGTGAAAACCGTCTCATTTTTTATGCATTTAAAAAACGCCCGTTCCGAGCGTTTTTATATCAAATTAACTATCAGCATGTATATCGCCGTTCCGCCTGCAATACTCAGTATCGAGTTTCGCTTCCACACGTGAAGCAGAACAACGGACAGACACCCGATAATCTCAGGCAATCCAAAAGGCGCTGCCGTGAACGATACTGATTTTAAACAGTATACCACAAGCATGCCCATGATAGCGTAGGGAAGCACCCTGCCAAGCCATAGTACGTAGCGTGGCGTCTTGCGCTTGCCCGAAAATATGATAAAGGGCAAAAACCTCGTCAGCGCCGTGACAAGCGCGATAATGCCGATTGAAATCAGCGTGTACGCAGTATCACTCAAGCACAGCACCCCCTCGTATCTTTTTGATAACAGTAAGGCTGATGCTGATAACAAGCATTGTCGGAATAAGGAACCTGTCCGCACCGAATACCAAAAGACAGAACACCGACGAAGCAACACCGCATATCGCGGCAGTGTGGTCGCGGCTTGACAGCCACTGCTCTGTAAATACCGTCACAAACAGCGCCGTCAGCGCAAAATCAATGCCTTTTACATTAATGAATCCGCCGATTACTGAGCCAAGACAACAGCCTGTCACTCAGTATATGTGATTGAGAAGAGACACGCCGAAAAAGAATTTGTGGTCAGTCTCACCCTCGCAGACAAGCGAATACGTCTCGTCGGTCAGCGCAAATATCATGTACGGCTTTTTTGCGCCCGCACCCCGATATCGCTCTATCATGGTAATGCCGTAGAATAAGTGCCTCGCATTAACCGCAAGCGTTGCAAGCGCCGTTGAAATGAGCGATGCACCGCCTGTCAGAAGGTCTACCGCGAGATATTGCATTGACCCCGCGTATACAAACACGCTCATAAGAAAGGACCATAACAGCCCGTAGCCCTTAGATTCAAACAGCATGCCAAACCCGATTCCGAGTACAATATATCCCGCCATAACGGGAAGAGTTGCGCGAAATATCTTTTTCATATCAAGGTCACCGCCGTTTCTACGATAAATACGCATGCGCAGGCGGCAACTGCCGTTATCATAAGATTTTTGGACTTAATCGCAACGAGAATCGCAACGACAGCGCCCACCGCCGCCGATAGAACGGAGCCTGTTGCAAACAGTACCCCCGGTACCGTCATAACGGTAAGTACGGTGTATGGAATGTAGTGTAAAAACGATTTTATAAATCTGTTTTCAATCTTTTTTGAAATGAGCGCAAATGGGAGTGCGCGGGTAAGATACGTGACCCCCGCCATGATGATAAGATATGTTAAAAACTGCTTATTGTACATCGTCACCCTCCTTTAACGGAAACAGGAGCGCACCGATAACAGCGGATATTATCGCCGTTATGCAGATGGTGATGCCGCCCGATATCTGATTGAGTAACGGCAGGAAATTAAACGCGCAGGAGAGCGCCGCCGCGATGCCGACGATAAGTAAAAGTTTTAAGCTTTTAACGCAGTCAGGCGCAACGATTGCAATAAACATGCTGTAAAGCGCGATGCAGAGCGCGCTCATAAGCCCCGCGGGTAAAACGTTGCCAAGAATTGCGCCCAGTAACGTTCCGAGTGCCCAGCCAAAGTATGGAAAAATTATCAGCCCGCTCATAAACGCACGCGTGACGGTCTTTTGACTGACCGCGACCGCAAATATCTCGTCGGTTACAAAAAAGCCGTATATCCAACGGTAGATTCCCGATAATTTGCTGTCTGCCTTTTGCGAAAGACTTATCGACATAAACGAGTAACGGACGTTGATCGTAAGCTGTGACAGCGCCATGTCAACGTACTGAAAGGGGGACGCCATTATTCCCACACCCGCAAGCTGTCCTGCGGAGGTGAGGTTTGTCATTGAAATGATAAGCGCCTGCCACCAGTGCAGCCCTGACGATACCGCCATTATGCCAAACGAAAACGACACCGACAGATAGCCGAGCCCGATAGGTATTCCGGACCGTAGTCCTTTTAAAAAATTCTCTTTAAACATAGAAATAATTATATCACTATTTAAAAATTTTTCAAGTAATTTGACGCAATAATATAGTTTGTGGGGGAGATACGCACCCACAATTTGTAAATAACAGAG
>JAZPZR010000121.1:0-2137 GCA_045544795.1 Eubacteriales bacterium | reverse complement strand
AGACCGTAGCCTACAACAAATTCGTCAGGCACTTCAAAGCCTTCGTATGCAACGGGGACTTCGACCTTGCGTCTTGCAGGCTTTGAAAGAAGCGTGCATATCTTGACTGAGTTTGCTTTTCTCGACTCAAGAAGCTTTATGATATTTGAAAGCGTTACGCCGCTGTCAAGAATATCCTCAACTATAAGTATATCAAATCCCGACACGTCTATGTCAAGGTCTTTGATTATTTTAACACTGCCTTTTGTTTGTGTTCCTGCACCGTAGCTTGATGCCGCCATAAAATCAATACGGCAGGGAATGGTGATCGCGCGTAAAATGTCTGACATAAATACTGCCGCGCCCTTGAGCACCGATATAACGAGCAGGTTTTTGCCCTCGTAATCCTTTGATATCTGCGCTCCCATTTTTGCTACCGTTTCTTTTAACTGCTCCTCTGAAATAAGTATGCGTTCAATGTCGTTGAGCATTTTTATCCCCCTTGAATTTCAATTGATACTTTGTTTACGGTGTTGTCATCCGCGATAAATCTTTTGTCGGCACCGTAACCCTCGACAAAGACGATATCGTCTTTGCCGTCGCAAATGATTGTGAGCGAGTCCCGTTTTTCTACGGGTACGCCGTCATTTATCAAAAGCTTTTTAAGCTTTGATGTACATTTACGCTTTGCTGAAATAAAAGTATCACCGTCTTTTCGTGCTCTTGCATACAGACCGGTTACTATTTTATCACAGTCAAGCGTTGCTTTTGTTAAAGTACTGTAAATTTCTTCCGTATTTTTAATTAAAATATTTTTATCGTTATATGTATTATTGCCGTTTTTGAGCGCAGAACACTCATAAGTCTTTGCACTCAGCCTGCAAAACTCAAGCTTTCCTTTACGGTTAAGCGCAAAAACCTCTCCGCGTATCTGCTCCTTTGACGACGGCTTTGATAAAAGCGCTTTTATTTTTTCAAAATGCTTTTTGTCAAGCGTTATATCAAAACCCTCTTCAAGCCGTTTTGAGAGCACTCTGAAAAGCAGAGCGTCGGGAAGTGATATGAGCTTATCTACGCTCTCCCCTGTAAAAGCGTCTGCCTCGCTGTCCAGCGCTTCGCTGTCGATACGCAGATTATCCACAGCCTTTGCAACCGCCGTAAAAATATCAATATCCTCACGTGAGTTAAATGTGGGTATGATATCGTGACGGATAAAGTTGCGAAGGTAGGTCTTGTCTGCGTTTGTCGAGTCTGTGCAAAAGTCCTGACCGATGCTCTCAAGATGCGAGATTATCTCGTCTCTGCGTATGTCCAGAATAGGTCTTATAACGTTTTTTCGCACCCGCGGTATTCCGCAAAGCCCTCTTGTTCCGCTTCCGCGTAAAAGATTTATAAAAAATGTTTCAACGTTGTCGTTTTGCGTGTGCGCCGTTGCAATAAGAACGCTTCGTTTTTCGCCGAGGCTTTCAAAAAATCTGTATCTTGCATCGCGCGCCGCCTCTTCGATGCTCTTTCCTGCGCTTTGTGCCAACACGTCGATGCTTGCAACGTGAAGGGGAAGCCCCCTCTTTTTACAAAAATCCCTTACAAACTGCTCGTCACTGTCCGACTCTTTCCCGCGAAGATTGTGGTTTACGTGCGCGCACTCAAGAGTAAAGTTCAGCCTTTCTTTCAAGGCGCACAGCACGTCTGCAAGGCATATCGAATCAGCGCCGCCCGAAAGCGCACATATGACCGTCGCATTTTCGGGGATAAGCGAATATTCTTTTATTGTTTTGTAAACTCTGTCGTACAGCATTAGTCCATTTTAGCCATATTGAAAAAGCGTGTGAGCTCAGGCTTCCATACAAGGTCGACAGAGCCGACAGGACCGTGTCTGTTTTTGGCAACGTCGCACTTTACGACCTGCGCACTGCCCTGATTTTCCTCGCTGTCGTCCTCTTTCCATAAAAAGAGAATTGCATCGGCATCCTGCTCGATAGAACCCCATTCACGAAGGTTGGAAAGCTGAGGCTTGTGTTTTGTCTTTTCAGTTTCACGGTTGAGCTGTGAAAGACAGATTACAGGCACGTTGAACTCTTTTGCCATGACCTTGAGCGAACGCGATATGTCACCGACCTCTGTAGAACGGTTTTCATATCTCTTACTGCCCGACATA
>JAZPZR010000120.1:0-2622 GCA_045544795.1 Eubacteriales bacterium | reverse complement strand
TCACCAAAAAATGAAATTTTTATTGTAAATACACTTGATTTATTATGTATTCATATGTTAAAATGTACATCATTCAGATACATTTGTATTTCATATAAAAACATAAAGGATAGAATGTAATGAACGAAAAATATTATATTGTTCGTAAGGATGCTTTGCCGGAGGTGTTTGAAAAGGTTGTTTACGCAAAACAACTTCTGTATTCAAACCGTTGCAAAACTGTCAACGAAGCAACAAGGCTTGCCGGTATTTCCCGCAGTGCATTTTACAAGTATAAAGATGACGTTTCTGTATATGTTGAAAAAGGCGGTCAGCATATTCTCACGTTAAATGTTATTCTCAGTGAGCGAAAGGGACAGTTATCCGTACTATTAACATTATTGTCAAATCACGGCGCAAGTATTCTTACAATCAACCAGAATATACCGTCAGATGATATTGCTCAGGTTTCAATTTCAATGACGACACAGGATTTGAACTGTACAGTCGATGAATTGATTACGGCAATTAAGCAGACAGACGGAATTTTAAAGGTTGATATTGTGACAAAAAACTGAAAGGAAATATATTATGAAAATAGCAGTACTTGGTTACGGCACTGTTGGCAGCGGTGTTGTTGAATTGATCAACATGAATAAAGGTGAGGTTGATTCAAATTCTGGCACAAGCGTTGATATCAAATATATACTCGATATAAGAGATTTTAATGATAGTCCGTATGCCGATTTGTTTACAAAGGATTTTAACGTTATTCTTAATGATAAAGAAATCGACGTTGTTGTTGAGGTTATCGGCGGTCTTGAACCTGCTTATACGTTTGTCAGCAAGTCACTTGCGGCAGGTAAGTCTGTTGTTACTTCTAATAAAGAGCTTGTTTCGGTACACGGAGACAAACTGTTAAAACTTGCAAAAGATAACAACGTTAATTTCCTGTTTGAAGCGTCGGTCGGCGGCGGTATTCCGATCATCAGACCGATAAGTCAATGCCTTACAGCGAATAAGATCAAATCTATCGCCGGTATTCTTAACGGAACGACAAACTTCATTCTTACAAAAATGATAAATGAAGGTCAGGCATTTGACGATGCGCTTAAAACCGCACAACAGCTTGGCTATGCCGAGGCCGATCCTACAGCAGACGTTGAGGGTATTGATACATGCCGTAAAATTGCAATACTTGCATCTCTCGCGTTCGGAAAGCACGTTAATCCTGACAAAATATCAACACAGGGTATCACCAAGGTTTCTCTTGAGGATATGATGAGAGCTGATAAACTCGGCTATTCAATAAAGCTTCTCGGTATGTGTAAAAATGACGGTGAGCTTTATATCATGGTTGCTCCTTTCTTTGTTCCAAAAGACAATCCTATTTCAGGTGTAAGTGACGTATTCAATGCAATACTTGTTGAAGGTAATGCGCTTGGTGTATCTATGTTTTACGGCAGGGGAGCAGGTAAGCTTCCTACGGCATCAGCGGTTGTTGCAGATGTAATTGACTGTGCAAAGCATCAGAAGCAAAGAAAGGATATATTCTGGGAATCTTCCGAATATGATTGCGTTAGCAACTGTGATGAAATGAGCTGTAAACGTTATCTGAGATACAGTGAATCTGTTGATACCGCTGAACTTCAGAAGGTGTTTACTGATGCTGAGGTTATATCTGACGGAAACTGCGTTGAGATAATTACTTCTGAAAATAATCAAAAAACATTTGACTGTCAGGTTGAAAGTGTTTATAATGTTTTAGGAGTCAGACCTGACTCTGTCTACAAAATATTTAACGTGTAATTTTAAAAAGAAAATGGTGAAATAAATGGGACTTATAGTACAAAAATTTGGAGGTTCATCTGTTGCTGACGCTGAGCGTATCAGAAACGTTGCGGAAATTGTTACTGACACATATAAAAAAGGTAACAACGTCGTAGTAGTTGTTTCTGCGCAGGGTGATACAACTGATGATCTGATTGAAAAGGCAAAAGAGATAAACACAAAGGCCTCTAAACGTGAAATGGACGTTCTTCTTTCTGCAGGTGAGGTTATTTCGATGTCGCTTCTTGCAATGGCGATTGAAAAGCTTGGTTTTCCTGTGGTTTCTCTCACAGGCTGGCAGGCAGGCATTGAAACTGATTCAAAATACTCAACTGCTAAAATCAAAAAGGTTGATACAGAAAGACTTTTACGTGAGCTTGACAGAAGAAATATTGTCATTGTTGCAGGCTTTCAGGGTATCAATAAGTATGATGATATTACAACTCTCGGTCGCGGTGGTTCTGACACAACTGCTGTTTCTATTGCGGCAACGCTTAAAGCCGACGCATGTCAGATTTTCACTGACGTTGACGGCGTGTATTCTGCAGACCCGAGAAAAGTAAAAGATGCAATTATGCTCAAGGAAATTTCTTATGATGAGATGCTTGAGCTCGCATCCTGCGGTGCGCAGGTGCTTCATAACAGAAGCGTTGAAATGGCTAAAAAATATGATGTTAAACTCGAGGTATTGTCAAGCTTCAGCAGACGCCCGGGTACAGAGGTTAAAGGAGGAAAATTAGTGGAAAAGATGTTAGTGAGCGGTGTTGCAAAGGATTGTGACGTTGCAAGAATTGCTGTAATTGGTGTAGATAA
>JAZPZR010000119.1:0-8444 GCA_045544795.1 Eubacteriales bacterium | reverse complement strand
AAAGCTTTATCAACGGTGGATTTACTAACGTAACTTACGATATAATCTACATCGTAGAGAATAACTAATTGTCGGGTTTAACCCCTACGGCAAAAAAGACTCCTTCGGGAGTCTTTTTTGTTTGCTGTCGCAAAACGATGTACGCTACGCGTAACGATGTTTGCTGTCGCAAAACGATGTACGCTGCGCGTAACGATGTTTGATAAATCAAAATGATGTTTGCTTACGCAAAACGATGTTGCACCTTCGGTGCAAACGGAATATGTAGGGCATCGTCCCCTACGAAAAAAAGACTCCTTCGGGAGTCTTTTTTGTTTATCTGAATTCGGGGAATGGCTGAATTGAGCGTTTCAGTATGCCGTGCATATGCGCGATGGCAATACCGTAATTTGTCATGGGTACGTTACGGTCACCCGCAACTCCTGCGCGGTATTTCATCTGTCTGGGTGTCAGCATACAGCCGCCGCAGTGGATGCAGAGCGCATACGGTGACATATCCTCAGGAAAATCACCGCCCGACGTAAACTCAAACTTAATATCCTTACCCGTATGCTTTCTGACCCACGCGGGCATTTTGACAGTACCTATATCCTCGCACTGACGGTGGTGTGTACAGCCCTCGGAAATAAGCACGGTATCACCGTCCTTTAAATCATCAAGCTTGAATGCACCCGCAACTGCGCCCGCAAGGTCACCCTTAAACCGCGCCATGAGTATCGAAAATGATGTGAGCGGAATATCCTTCGGCACCATCTTACTTACCTTGCCGAATGCCTGTGAGTCGGTAATAACAATCTTCGGCTTTACCCTCTCCAACGTTTTTTCAAGCGTCGGTATCTGCGTGCAGACCGCAACCGCGTTTTTATCGATGATATCGCGTATCGTCTGCTGCTGCGGAAGTATCAGCCTGCCCTTCGGCGCAGACGCGTCTATAGGCGTTACAAGCAGGGCTATATCTCCCTCCGAAAGCAGATCCGACACTATCTTTTTAGCGCCGTCGCGCGATGTAAGGCTTGCTATCTTCTCTTTAAGCTCGTTTATGCCCTCACCCGTCTTTGCAGACACCGCAAACCCCGTGTGGCTTACAATATCCGCCTTGTTGTGCACCACGATATGCGGCACACCCTTATTTTTGATACGCTCTAAAAGCTCGTTTTCCCTGTCTGACAGGACGGTGTTTTCTGTCACAAGCACCGCAATATCGACAAGATTGAGCATGTCGTATGCGCGGGTGATACGCATTTTACCAAGCTCGCCCTCATCGTCAATACCGGGGGTGTCAACTATCATCACAGGCCCTATCGGCAAAAGCTCCATCGTTTTTTTGACAGGGTCGGTGGTGGTTCCTTTAAACTCGGACACAAGCGCGGTGTTCTGCCCTGTCACAGCGTTTACAACGCTCGACTTGCCCGCGTTGCGAAGCCCGAAAAAGCCTATATGTACTCTGTCTATCTCGTTCATGTTAAAATCTGAAATCTCTTCTGTTTGAATTTTTGATGTCTTCTATATTCTTCTTTGCTATCTCCTTGACCTTGGCATTTGGTATCTTGTCAAGCTCGCGGTCGATAAGCTTAAAGCCGACCTCTCTTGTCTCCTCGCTTGCGTAGTCGATAAGATACTCGGTAAGCGTCATCAGCGCGTTGGGGTGACAGCAGTTAAGTATCTGTCCGCTTTTGCAAAACTGCATAAAGCGGTCACCCGTTCTGCCCTCGCGGTAGCATGCGGTACAGAATGAGGGGATATAGCCAAGCTTTATCATCCAGTTTACAACCTCGTCAAGCGTTCTCTGGTCGGAAACGTCAAACTGCTCCGAATCATGCGGACGCTCCTCCTCGGTGTAACCGCCGACAGAGGTGCGCGATGCGCCGCTTATCTGCGAAATACCGATAGAAAGCGCCTCCTTGCGTACTTCCTGACTTTCGCGGGTGGAGATTATCATACCCGTGTAGGGTACGGCGATTCTGATACATGCGATAATCTTTTTGAATATATCGTCCGAAATGCCGTTATCAAACTGATCGGGGTCGATATCGTCTGCGCGCTTGAGCCTCGGCACGCTTATGGTGTGAGGACCTACGCCGTATACCGCCTCAAGATGCTCTGCATGCATGAGAAGTCCCGCAAACTCATACTTATAAAGCTCAAGACCGAACAGCACGCCAAGACCTACGTCGTCAATACCGCCCTGCATCGCGCGGTCCATAGCCTCGGTATGATATGCGTAGTCGTGCTTGGGACCTGATGGATGAAGCTGTAAATAGCTTTCTTTATGATAGGTCTCCTGGAAAAGAATGTAGGTGCCGATGCCCGCCTCTTTGAGCTTTCTGTAGTTTTCAACCGTGGTTGCGGCAATGTTGACGTTGACTCTGCGGATAGCGCCGTTTTTATGCTTTATCGAGTAGATGGTGTCGATGCACTCAAGAATATACTCGATAGGATTCATGGTCGGATGCTCGCCCGCCTCGATAGCAAGGCGCTTGTGACCCATATCCTGAAGAGCGATGACCTCGCGTTTTACCTCCTCCTGCGTCAGCTTTTTGCGTGCGATGTTTTTGTTCTTTAAATGGTAAGGACAGTAAACACAGCCGTTTACGCAGTAGTTTGAAAGATAGAGAGGCGCAAACATAACTATGCGGTTGCCGTAAAAGGCAAGCTTTATCTCCTCTGCAAGCTTATACATCTCCTCAATCTTTTCGGGGATGTCGCAGGCAAGAAGCACCGATGCCTCGCGGTGAGTAAGACCCGCGCAGGTGACGCCCGTCTCAGTCTTTTTGGGACGTGCTTTGTCAAGGATCTCGTCAATGAGCGCGATATTGTTTTTGTTCGCCTCGGCATAGGCTATGGTATCAAGTATCTCCTGATTGTCTATAAATTCTTCTGCTTTTGTTGATTTCGGATTATACATCGTAATTATCTCCTCTCGAAACGACTATCTCATAGCCGATATTTTTCATTTTATCTTTAAGCTCACGCAGGTTTTCCGCCGCCTCCGCCCCGCTTGAAAGCTTGTTGTTATAAAGCTCGTATTTTTTGCGGGTGTTTTCGGGTGAAAGGTTTGGCATTATAACGTTTGCGCCTGCAAGTATACCGCGCTCACGTCCGTCGGAAGACGCAGTACCCAGCGCCGTCGTGGCGGGAAGCAGAATTTTCGGCTTCATTATGCGTATAAGCGATAAAAGGTAAACGGTCAGGTTGCTGTCGCCCGCGGGCATTTTGCCAAATGGTGTCGCCCCGTGCGGTAAAAAAGGACCGATGCCGCACATGTTTGGCGAAAACTCCTCTATAAACTTCATATCCTTTGCAAGCGTACCGCTTGTCTGATAGGGACTGCCCACCATAAAGCCTGCGCCCACCTGATAGCCTATCTCCTTAAGGTTATAAAGGCACTCCATTCTCGCATCAAATGACATTTTGTCGGGGTGAAGCTTGCCGTAATGCTCGCGGTCGGCGGTCTCATGCCGTAAAAGGTATCTGTCCGCGCCCGCATCGTACATCCGCTTATAGCTGTTATAGCCGCGTTCACCCAGAGACAGCGTTACCGCGCAGTCGGGATAGCGCGATTTTATCTCACTCACGATATCACACACCGCATCATCGGTATAATAGCCGTCCTCACCGCCCTGCAGTACAAAGGTGCGAAAGCCTAAGGGGTAACCCGTGTCCACACAGGAGAGTATATCCTCTTTTGTAAGTCTGTAGCGCTCGCAGTCTTTGTTTGATGCGCGTATACCGCAGTAAAGACAGTCGTTTTTACAGATATTGGATATCTCGATAAGCCCGCGGATAAACACGCGGTTGCCGTAAGCGTTCACCTCACGCGCAAGCTTTTTTGCATACTGCATATCGGGGTTTTCAATAAGTGCGCGGTACTCGTCGACCGTCAGCACCTTGTCTTTATTCAGTTTGTCAATAAGCGCTCTCATTTTGAATATGCGGTCTTGACGCTGATGCCGGGGAGCGCACCTATCTTACCCGACAGCGCCGCGATCTTATCCTGCGGTGCGTCGATTGCGACTGATACTATGCTTATATTCTTTTTTTCGTAGGGAATACCCATTCTGCCGATTATAAAATCGCCGTACTCGGATAAAAGTGCGTTGAGCCGCGGCACAGAGTCCCTCTCCTCAACGATTATTCCCATTATCGCAACTCTTGTCTCCATAAAAACCTCAAAAAAAGCGCACCGACGGTACGGTGCGCATAGTTATCCTTATTTTACCGTACCTTTCAATCAGAAAAATCTTTATGTCAGGTTACAACTATATAATAACATATGCGCGCGCTGTTGTCAATCATGCAAAAAGATGTTGAATTTTCAAAACTAATGTTATATAATCATCTTATATATTTAAGAGGAGAATAAGATCATGCTGGATATTAAATTTGTCCGTGAAAATCCGGAAATCGTAAAGCAGAACATTAAAAATAAGTTTCAGGAGTCAAAGCTTTCGCTTGTAGACGAGGTTATTGCTCTTGATGAGGAAAACAGAAAGAATAAGGTTGAGGCTGATACGCTCCGTGCCAACCGTAACAAAGTTTCAAAGCAGATAGGTATGCTTATGGGACAGGGCAAGCGTGAAGAGGCTGAGGAGATGAAAAAGCTCGTAACAGAACAGGGCGAGCGTCTTGCCGAGTGTGAGAAAAAAGAGACAGAGCTTGGCGAGAAGATAAAGAAGATAATGATGACTATCCCCAACATCATCGACGAGTCTGTGCCGATAGGTAACGACGACAGCGAGCACCTTGAGGTTGAGTGCTTTGGTGAAAAGACACAGGTCGATTTTGAGATTCCCTATCATACCGATATCATGGCGGCATTCAACGGCATTGACAAGGACGCTGCAGGCAGAGTTGCGGGTGAGGGCTTTTATTACCTCATGGGCGATATTGCGCGTCTTCACAGCGCGGTACTCGCTTACGCACGTGATTTCATGATAGACAAGGGCTTTACCTACTGCATCCCGCCTTTTATGATGCGCGGCGGCGTTGTAACAGGCGTTATGTCCTTTGCCGAGATGGATGCAATGATGTACAAGATCGAGGGTGAGGACCTCTATCTTATCGGTACGTCGGAGCATACCATGATAGGTAAGTTTATAAACACCATGACCGATGAAAAAGAGCTTCCCATGACCCTTACAAGCTATTCGCCCTGCTTCAGAAAGGAAAAGGGCGCGCACGGTATTGAGGAGCGCGGTATCTACCGTATACATCAGTTTGAAAAGCAGGAAATGATCGTTGTATGTAAGCCTGAGGAGAGCATGGACTGGTTCCATAAGATGTGGAGCTACAGCGTTGAGCTTTTCCGCAGTCTTGATATCCCTGTAAGAACGCTTGAGTGCTGTTCAGGTGACCTTGCAGACCTTAAGGTCAAGTCATACGACGTTGAGGCGTGGTCACCCAAGCAGAACAAGTACTTCGAGGTATGCTCATGCTCAAACCTCGGTGACGCGCAGGCAAGAAGACTTGGTATCCGTGTAAAAGGCGAGGACGGTAAAAAGTATCTTGCTCACACACTTAACAATACCGTTGTTGCTCCGCCCAGAATGCTTATTGCTTTCCTTGAGAACAACCTTGAGTTTGACGGTGAGAAGTACACGGTTCGTATTCCCGAGGCGCTTCGTCCCTACATGGGCGGTAAAGACAAGATAGTTCAGAAGTAATATGGCTATCGAAAAAGTAATTGACTATTTTAAAACTCTTGGCGCGGAGGATAAGATAATCACCTTTGACGTATCAAGCGCGACGGTGGAGCTTGCCGCACAGGCGCTCGGTTGTGACGGCGCACATATTGCAAAGTCGATGGCGTTTATTACGGATAAAGGTCCCATACTTGTCGTCACCGCAGGTGATATGAAGATAGACAACCCCAAATTCAAGGCGCGCTTTCATCAAAAGGCAAAAATGATAGCGCCTGCAGAGCTTTCAGACCTTATCGGTCATGAAATGGGCGGTGTATGTCCTTTTGCGGTAAATGAAGGCGTTACGACTTTTCTTGATATCTCCCTCAAGAGATTTGATACCGTCTATCCCGCCGCGGGCAATGCCGCAAGTGCGGTAAGACTTACTATCCCCGAACTTGAAGAGTTTTCGCGCTTTACAGAGTGGGTCGACGTCTGTAAGCCTTACGAATAATTATATTTTAGCAGTTGTACTCGAACAAAACGAACAAACTGCTCGGATTCAAAAATTTTTACCTAAGTCATGTTTATATTATTTGACTATATTAATCTGTCTTAGGTAAAAAATCTTTACCGCGTCAGGTAAAAAAATTTTACCGTTTAAGTAAAAAATTTTTACCGTAAAATCCGGTCGGATTTAAAAAATTTAACCTGATAAAAGCAGACTTCTTTACCGGAGTCTGCTTTTTTAAAAAACGTTGTAACCTTTTTGTGTTTTCAAGTCATTGTATGGGTGAAGAGGTACTTCTTAAATCTCAAAAGGAGGGAAGAAAATGCGAAATATCGGCATGGAAAAAATCCTTTCCGATTATTCACCGATGCTCTACCGTGTCGCGCTTGCAAGAACGGGCGACACCGAGCTTGCAAAGGACGTGTGTCAGCAGGCGTTTGTCCTTTTGCTTGAAAAAGAGCCCCGCTTTTCACATAAAGAGCAGCTAAAGGTATGGCTGATACGCGCAGTATGTAAGCTTTGCTCGTCAGAGCAAAGAAAATTCGACAACTCGCGCTCACTTCCGCTTGAAGAGGGCATGCACGTTGCAAAAGAGGACGCGCTCACCTTTGAATTTGTCGACCTGCTTGGCACACTTCCCGAGTCAATGCGCGAGGTGACGGTACTGTTTTACGTGGAGGATATGGCGGTGCGCGATATCGCAAGGGCGCTTTCGCTTTCTGTGGGCAGTGTAAAGACCCGCCTCTCCCGCGCAAGAAAATTGCTTGAAAAAACATATAAGGAGGAGATATTGTGAATTTAGAAAAATTCAGACAGATAAAGCCTTCGATAAATACTCCCGACGTTAAAAACCCCGATTATATAGACAGCCTTAACGCGCTCGGTCAAAGAAAATCGCATACCGCGATTTTTGCGTCGATAGGTACAGTTGCCGCCTGTATTTTAATTATCGCGGCGGTGATAATATGGTCGGCAATAGGCAAAAGCATACGCGACGGTGAAAATATCGCGGAAATTCCGCCCGCAGAGGAAGGGCAGGAAGTTGTGACGGCGGTTTCGGGCAGCGAGACAGAATACACCGTAGACGAGGATGCAAAAGACCGCTTTGTTCACGATATAGGAGTAATGCACTATATTTATCAGATCCCGTATTTTGATGAGGAGCATCCGCCCACGGCCGTTGATATGGCAAACAGAATGGCAACCGTTAAGACGGGAATGCAGTACGGAAAATATATTACCTATATACCGGGTAAAAAGCTTAACGAGTACTCGAAAAAATGGTTCGGTGTGGAAATTGCAGACGATAATGCAAAGTACGGCGCATGGGGCGATATGGGCGATTATATGGGTCCCGACCTTATCTCAATGGCAAGCGTTGAGCTGTCTGACGGAAGCACGCAGTACACCGCGACCTATAATCTTGGCATGGGCGAGAGCGCAACGCTTGTATATGTCGGTGAAATGTACGCGCCCACGCGGTTTATATCGCACACGCGCGGTGACAAGGTGTTGGAAAACGAGATAAAAGACCGCCTGTATGACTGCGTTAAAAACACGCTTGTGCGCGAGAAATTTGTCGAGGATTATATTATCTGGATCGACGAGTTCTGGGTGCGTGAGGACGGCAGTTTTAATTTTGCGCTTGGAATCAATGCGCTCTTCAACGACGGAAGACCGCACAGCTTTTACGGTGAAATGCCAAAGCTTTCTCCCGACTGGCAGTATTATACCTTTACCCGCGGTAAGACGGCGGTGATGACCGATGATATGCTTGTTATAAGTAACGAGACAAAAGGCTTTGGCTCAAGCTATTACAGCGATGAGGATATCTGTGATGCAATGACAGAGGCATATAAGGGATATCAGAAGCTTATGAAGGGCTACGGCAATAATTTTGACGGCATGTACTATAACGCAAGGTGTGACGAGCTTATAAAACCAAACGCGGATTTTGCCGCAAGAAATGGCGCAGACGAGCTTATAATAATACTGTCATCATTTACGACGTCTGCACCCGCACCGGACGGTATGGGCGAAAATCAGGACTATGCAGGCTATCAGTGGATACTTGTGCGAAACAAGGGCGAAGAGTGGCGCCTTGTCGACGCAGGATATTAAATTATGGTTTAGCGGGATGGTAAAATTGCCTGAACCGCAAAATTCGTACTCACAAAACACAGCTCCCTCTGACGAGGGAGCTGTCACCGAAGGTGACTGAGGGAGAGAAAAGCATAGGAATTACTGCTATTTTGGTCTCTCCCTCCGTCTTTTGCCTACGGCAAAATCCACCTCCCTCATCAGATGGAGGC
>JAZPZR010000118.1:0-11401 GCA_045544795.1 Eubacteriales bacterium | reverse complement strand
CCCAGCTTTACGAGGGCAACGCGTTTGACGTTGAAAACTTTCAGCACGGTCTTCTTCGCATGATGCTCGGTATTCTCAAAAAGGCGATGATAGCCGACCCTCTTGCAAAAATCGTATCTGCGGTATACAGCGATCCGTCGGCATACCCCGGTGTATTTGTTTTTATAGGTGTCGCGCTTTACTGCGTGCGCCTTTACTGTGACTTTTCAGGCGGTGTCGACCTGCTTAACGGCGCCGCCCGCCTGTTCGGTATTAAAATGGCGGAAAACTTTGAACAGCCTTATTTTGCTGTAAGCCTGTCTGACTTCTGGCGCAGATGGCATATCTCGCTCGGTGAGTGGATGAAGGACTATCTGTTTTATCCGCTTGCGCTTTCAAAGGGCTTTGCGCGTATGACAAAGCGGGCAAGACGCATTTTTCCGTCCGCGTTTGCAAAGCGTATCGCGCCCTGCCTTGCAACCTTTATCGTTTTTCTGGCAGTCGGTGCGTGGCAGGGTCCCGGCTGGGCAAATATCGCTTACGGACTGTGGAACGGCGGTCTCATGTCACTTGCTATGCTGTGGGTTCCCGTTTCCGATAAGCTGTCAAAGCGCTTTGATTTCAAAATAAATAAAAAGCTTATGACGGTGCTTGCGATACTTCGCACAAACCTGCTCGTTATAATCGGCAGATATTTTTCCAACTCCGCCTCCCTTCGCGGTGCACTCGGCATGCTTAAGGTCACGGCGCTAAGCCCCCGTTTTTCCGATATGAGCTTTGCGCTTTTTGAACAGCTCGGACTTACGCCCTCTGTTGTAATAAAGCTTGCTATATCGCTGTGCATCCTCTTTTGCATCAGTCTTGCAAAGGAAAAGGGGAAGGACGTTGTTGAATGGTTTTGTAACAGACACGCGCTTATTCAGTACGCGCTGCTGCTTGCAGGACTATTTATAATAGTGTTTGCGGTGTATGCAAATACCGATTACACTCCTATTGCCTACGTTTACGAAAATGTTTAATGGAGAAGACAGTTGAAATCTAAAAAGTGGTTAATAATTTTTATATTGGCATTTGTCAGCGTTTTTTTGCTGTGGATGGGAATAAACGTCGCGGTTGACCCGTTCGGCGTTTTCGGTGACGTTTTGTTTGACTGGGACAACTATTCGCAGTCACTCAACCCGCGTATTGCGAAGGTATGCTACGTATCAGAACGCTTTGATGAGTTTGATTCGTATATAATCGGCTCTTCTTCTGCGGCATCCTACGACCCGCAAAAGCTCGGTGAATATACGGGCACCAACGCGTATAACATGTTCCACTACGGCTCTGATACCGAGTTTGACAGACAGCTTGTGGAGTATCTGCTTGAAAATGACGGCGACGTTAAAAACATTTTCCTTGTGCTTGGAATAAACGAGGCGGATTTTATCCGCACCGATGATGAAAAGCTTACCCAGCACCGTCACTATAAGGTTACGGGTGCAGACCCGATCAGGTTTTATTCTGAATACCTGTTTGCAGACCTCGGCTTTGCGCGTGAGAAGATAGAATCGCGCATAAAGGACAAGCCGATGCCCGAAAGCTACGACGTTATTACGGCGAAAAACGGTTGCTACGATAAAAGAGTGCGCGACGTTGAGCCGATAGGGGACGCGGACAGCTATAAGGCGCTTCACGGTGAGGATTTTTACGTTGAGCCTGTCGCGCTTCCGCTCAAGGCGATAGACGAGTGCGTGGATAACGTCAGCCGTATCTCATCGCTTTGCAAAAGCCGCGGTGTGACGCTTACCGTCCTGCTTTCGCCTGTAAACATGAATCAGTTGGGCGCTTTTTCCGAAGCATCGCTTGACGAATACTTTGCGCGTCTTGCAGAGGTTACTGATTATTGGAATTTTGCAATTTCACCTTTAAGCTATGACGACCGCTATTTTTACGATGCAACGCATACCAGAAATGCGGCGGCGGATATGGTGCTTGCTACGGTGTTTGGCAACAAAGACGTGTACACTCCCGAAAACTACGGTGAGCTGTGGACCAAAGACAGTATCAAAACCGTTGAACAGTTAAAAAGTATTGCAGAGCAGAGCGGGAAGGAGTATACCCGAAATATCCCGATACTTCTCTATCACCATCTTGCAGACGTAAGCGAGGGGGATTCGACGCTTGCGCTCTCACAGTTTGAGCACCATCTTGAGCTTATTACAAAAAACGGATATACCGCCGTTACCTTTGACGACGTTATAAATTTTGTCGAAAAAGGGGAGCCTCTTGCAAAAAATCCCGTTATCATAACCTTTGACGACGGATATACAAGCAATTACGAGGCGCTTTCGCTTATTGAAAAGTACGGGTGCCGCGCGACAGTCTTTGCAATTGGAAGCTCGGTGGGCGCGGATAAATATAAGGATACCGACAACAGCGTGATACCGCATTTTAACGGTGAGCAGGCTCAGGAAATGATAAAAAGCGGTGTGTTTTATATCGGCTCGCACACTTACGATATGCATCAGGCTGAAAAATACGAGACGGGCGACAGGGTGCGAAAAAATATCCTGCCGTTTGAGGACGAGTCGGATGCCGAATATATATCGGCGCTGTCACGCGATATTGAAAAACAGCATGATACTTTTTCCGACATGGGACTTGATGCGCCGTACGTGATCGCATTCCCCGGCGGTAAGTTTTGTACGCTTGCCGACGTTGTGCTGAAAAGCTACGGATATAAGGTGACTCTCACAACGCAGAGCGACAGAAAAAATACCGTCATAGCGGGACTTTCGCAGTCGCTTTACGATATGGGCAGAATGAATATAAATGCAGACGTTACCGACGGACAGATACTTGACTATCTGTCGGCACGGTAAATTACAATATAACAAAAAAGCATGCGGAAGCAGTCAAAGACGCTCCGCATGCTTTATATTTTATTTTAATTCTTTTTTGGCTATTTCAATTATTCTGTCACGCTCTTTATCAAGTATACGGTGAAAACCGTCACAGCCTGCGCGCCATGCGATATCGGGCTGTTTTGCGCGGTAGTCGTTGCCCTCAGAGCCTCTGTAGCCCCACAGCAGAATCTGTCTGCTTCCTGCATCATACGCCGCCTCAGCCGCGTAAACTACGTCCTCTTCGGTGCCTGCAGGGATGTTGTAGCCCTGAATCCATACGTTGTGCTCTTTACCGTACTTGTCCGCCGCGGCAATCGTCTTCTTTGTGTTTTCGTATACGTATTTGTACACGTCGGGACCTGTAAGCTTTTTATTTACCCAATAAGGATCGGTACCGATATTGTCAAGTGAGTCAAGCGTGCCGAAGGCGCCCATGTTGTCGATATTTATACCGATACCGCTTGAAAGCATTACGCAAACGGAATTGTACATGCCCTTTGCCTTGGAGTACTCTGTCACCTTTTTAAAATAGTTGACAATGGTCCACTCCTGAAAATCGTAGCAGTCAGCATCGGGAATTATCGGCATTTTTTTGCCGTAACGCTCCTCAAACAGCTTTTTACAGGTGGGGCATGCGCATGCAAAGCGGCCTTTATCGGATTTGAGGTGCGGCTCGTCCCAGAAAATCTTTCTGCCGCCGCAATCGTATACGAGGTCTACCCACTCCTTTGTAAAATCAACAAACGCCTCGCTGTTAAGGCAGACGCGTGTGGGAAGCATCTCACCGTCCGAAAAATACTGATGCGCCTCGGGATGATATGCAAGAAAATGCGACTTATCACCGGGAGGACCTCCGAGACCCCAGTTATCCACCCATACGTCAAGCCCCTGCGCAAAGGTGATGTCGAAGATCTCCTTCATTATTTTTGAGTGTCTGTCCCAGTCGTTATGGGAAAACATGTGCACGACCGTGTTGAAACGGCTCTGCGCGATATCCTTCATATCACTCTCGATATGGGATAAAAGTCTGTTGCCGTGGTAAGCAACGCCGAGTATAAGCGGTTTCATCATAGAGTTCCTCCTTTTAAACAGAAAAAGGGTGTATTTTAACACCCAACATATCTATTATACCAACAAAAAATACCCGCTGTCAATTACCGTTTTATAAAATCTGTGTTTTGCATAAAAACCGATAAATTATTTTAGGAAATATGCGAATTGTAAAGTGTAAAAAAATATGTTACTATATAGTCACAAAGGATAAGACCCAACACAAAGCTAAACGGAGATAAGAAGCCGAAATGAGAGCGAGAATATCCGTGGGCAGAAAGGAAAGAAGGTAATAACAGGGTCTTACGAAAAAACCGAAGAAAGAGAGGTTAGCCAATAGTGGAACCTGCAAGTGAAATGAGATGACCCTTAACTCACGTGTGACGAGAAAGCACAGAGTTAAGGGTTATTTCAATTATTGGCTGTATTCTTATGGAGATATTTGATTTTCACCTTCATCCCTATTACGATTTTCACGGAAACGATACCGACCCGCACAGATTTGTTGACACTCTTAAAAAGCAGGGGGTTACGGGCTGTGCGGGTTGCGGCATCAATATGGCGTGTCAGAATCATCCGACCGACGAATATGACAGGGTCATAACCGGGCTTAATGAAAAGACGTGGGCGTTTCACAGCCTTTTTCCCGATTTTTTTGTGCCCGGAATCCATATTCACCCCGACCACGTCGACCACTCGGTAAAGGAAATGCAAAAGCATAAGGAACGGGGAGGAATACTTGTCGGCGAGCTTGTATATTATATGATGGGCTGGCGCTATCTTCACAAAAACACGCTTTCGCTTATGCAAACGGCGCGTGATATGGATATGGTGGTAAGCGTGCATCCGTCAAAGGATTTTGAGTACGTTGAGGCTGTCGCGGACAATATAAAGGGGATAAAGCTTGTTGTTGCCCACCTTGATGCGTACGGACTGTACGAAAGACAGCTTGCGCTTATAAAAAAGCACGAAAACGTGTACGCAGACCTTTCTGCATACGGTGCCGAGCGTGAGGGCATGATAGCGGATGCCGTAAACCGTGTAGGAAGTGAAAAAATACTTTACGGCAGCGACTTTCCCGGCTATCCCGTGTCGAAATTTATAAATGCCGTTGAAAAGGTGGATATTTCAACCGCCGATAAAGAAAATATACTGTACAGAAACGCAAAAAGATTACTTTTTGTATAAAAAAGTGCATGATATTTTGTTGATTTTAACTGACATTTTATTATTGAAGTTGGCACTTTACTGTGTTAAACTAAAAGTATATTATATTAAGGAGGAAATATGGTATGAAAAAGACATTGGCAATTATTCTTACTTTATCCATGCTTTTGTCTGTGTTCACCTTTGCCATGCCCGCATCGGCTGCAAATGCGGTAACGGCAGATACGGTGGGCAGAACCTTTACAACTGATGATGCAGTTGTAATGGAAGACACGCTTGACAGTGTTCCGCGCACTATCGAGACGTGGATAAAAGCACCGTCAGGAACGACGGGAAACATACTCAGTAACTATCTGAAGGACGTGGCATATGCTTCGGGCACTGCACGTGTTAAGCTGTTTATTGATTCAAACGGCGCACCCAACCTTCAGTGGTATGATGAGATCAAAACGCTTTACGAAGTTGACTTTGACAAAGTAAAAGTCAACACGGGCGAGTGGGTGCACCTTGCTATCGTGCATGAGGATGATATGAGCTACTCATGCTACGTCAACGGCACAAAGCACACTACTGCATATACCTACAACAGCTCGTATTCGTATGAGTCACCCTTTACATATCCTGCTATCGATAAAGAGGTATTTGAAGTACCGCTTGCTATCGGCGGCAGTAACGAACGCAAAAATCCCGAGCCTTTTACGGGTGAGATCGCAGGCGTTACAATGTATTCTGATGCAAGAACAGCGGCTGAGGTCAAGGCTGACATGCAGGCGGTAGATGCGGCGGATGCAAACCTTCTTGTATCGTACGATCTTACACAGGACTCTGTTGACGGCTATTACAAAAACTTAAAGGCTGGCGGCATCGACCTTATCGACGGTAAGCAGTGGCTTACAGAGGCTGAGATGGAGACTGTCCGCGCACAGCGCTTTGATAAGGATTTTGAGCGAGCATACTCATTTGTTGTTGTCGGTGATACACAGATGACAACACAGAGCGCTCCCGACAAGCTTCCTGTTCTTTATCAGTGGATAAAAGACAATACAGAGGACAAAAACATTCAGTACGTAATGGGTGTGGGTGATATTACCGACGATGATACCGAAACACAGTGGGATACTGCATTTAATGCGATCACCATTCTTGACGGCACCGTTGATTATTCACTTGTTACGGGTAACCATGACTATTACGTTGACGGCAAGAGCTTTGATGCTCTGTTTGCAAGCCATGAGCCGTACGCTTCACAGTTTACGGACGGTAAGGGCGGCGTTTTCAAGCAAGGCTCGGTTCTTAACACATGGCGCTATCTTACAATGGGCGGTAACGAGTATATCCTTTTCAATCTCGAATGGGGTCCCTCTGATGCCGTTCTTAAATGGGCAAGCGATATTGTCGAGGCAAATCCCGACAAAAAGATAATCGTTACAACTCACAGCTATCTGTTCCCCAACGCAACACTCACCGATGACGATGATGCAGGCTCGGGCGCATACGAAATGTTCCCCGACAGCAACCTTTCCACCACAAGAGAGTGTAACAACGGCGATGATATGTGGAACGAGTTCGTTAAAAAATACGAAAACATGGAAATGGTCATCTGCGGCCATGAAATGAGCGAAAATATCGTTGTAAATCACCGCAAGGGCGATAATGGCAACACAGTTACCGAAATGCTTATAAACCCGCAGGGTATTGACGTTTATTCACCTGTCGGCAAGGGCATTATCGCTATCCTCTACTTTAACGAGGACGGTACAAAGTGCGAGCTTGAGTATTATTCAACGGTACTTGATAAATACTATAAAACAAACAACCAGATAGTCGTTGACTTTACAAAAGAGGGCGAGGCTGAGCCTGAGGGCTGGAACGGTTCGTTTGAAGAACCCAAGGGTTCGGGTACAAAGCGCGACCCCTACCTCATCTCAACAGGCGGTCACCTTATGTGGATGGCGGAGATGTGCGACACCGCAAAATCTCTCTCGCCGACAGATGACGACCCCAATAATGAGCAGAACGGTCATTTTGACGGCATGTATTTCAAGCAGACAAATGACATTGACTTAAACGGTCATACCATTCAGTCTATCGGCTACGCCGTTACCAACTGGAAGTCGGTAGGTGCCTTCGGCGGTACATATGACGGCGGCGGGTATAAGATATATAACGGTAAAATCTCACCCGCATTTACAGGTAAGCCTGTAAACCGTTATTACGGCTTCGGTCTTTTCTCTGCGATCTACGGCGCGCAGATAATGAACGTAACTCTTGACGACGTTGATATTACGGGTCAGGGTATAACAGGCGGTATCGTAGGTATCGCATACGCACCCGAAACGGGCGCAACACCAACTGACTTTAACAGAATTTCAAACTGTCACGTGACAGACAGCTGTCATATCTACACACATTTCACGCATGACAGATCGTATGAAGCCGCTATTGCAAACGATAACGATTACCAGGTAGGTCTTATCGGCGGTATCGTCGGACGTGCGCTCGGTACTACCATCGAATACTGCTCCTCGGCAGTGGAAATAAGGATTCCCGCTTCCTTCTCAAACGTCGGCGGTATCGTATCGCATGCAGGCTACAATTCTGTAGTTGACCACTGTAAGTTTACAGGGGGTATCGAGCTTTGCGACAATAACTTCAGACAGACAACTGCAATAGGCGGTATCGTAGGTTCAATTTCACCGCACTATTCTACAGCCTTTGCAAATGCAACGGCTGCAAATCTCCGCGGTACGCTCAAAATTAAAAACTGTTATAACAGCGGTTATTTCAAGTATACCGGTACGTCCGCTATTTCTGCAAGAAATCAGTGCTACGGCGGTATTCTCGGCAGCTTCTGCTATGTTCCGATAGTTGCGCCGACAGAGGCAGATCCTTATCCCTCGCTTATCGAGAACTGTTATAATCTGTACGAGCGTGAGTGTGAAAGCGTACTCACAAACTGCAAATACATAATTCAGGCAGGTATTGCAGGTAAGGGTCTTGCATCCAGCGCAACAACACACGGACAGATATATCTTAAAAACTGCTATTCTGTAGAGGTTGCGGAGCAATACAGAGCAGGCACTACAGAATATATTGCTACAAACGAATATACATACGAGAACAAAAAGCCATGTATGTATGTTGTGGATGACAGCGTTTCCACAAAGACGGCAAGTGAGATCAAGGTTTATACGGATGCTATCGATAAGGAAATAAACGATTTTACAATCTCCTTTGTCGGCGATTATAACGAGCCTGCAGTAGGTGCGGCTCCCGACTTTGCGACGGCATATAACGGTACGACCGTAGGTAAGGATGCACTTCTTGTTACCTCTAAGGTAGAAAACGCATCAAACGGCTGCCGCGTTGTTGAAAGCTGGGAAGGCAACAACTACATGTTCTACACAGGCATCAATGCGTTTACAAACTTTGCCGAGGCGTACGCTTACTGTACGGCAAACGGTATTGAGTTTGCAGAGATCATCTGTACGTCGGTCGATCCCGGTGTTGACCTTGACATGACGGTACCTTCAAGGGTATATGCTCCCAACTTCAATACAAAACCGTACGTTAATCCCGAAAACTTTGATGCTACAACGCATTATGATACCGAATGGACGGATAATGCTGACTACATGGACAGTCAGGTCGTTATCAACGATATCATCTTTAACACCGCAACGTCAGGTGAAAAGGTTGGCGTTTACGGCTTTACCATCACGGGTGTTATTGTTGATACCAAGCGTCCCATAAATAACACACCTACAGAGATAACGGTTAAAAACGTTATGAAGGACGGCGCGTCTGCATCAAGCCGTGCATATATCTACCAGCCTACAAACCCCAACACTACCTACAATTCAACGTCCAAGGTGGTTGCAAACGCGGCACAGCAGGATAAGGTGGATATTATAAACCTTTACATAAAGAGCACGCACGAAAAGGCAAGACTTATCGGCGAATATACCTCGGCATACACCACCTTTGACGGTCTTTGCTTTGACGGTGTAAAAGCAGGTATGAATAACGATATCACCTATATCAAGCAGGCGGCAGACAACTCGGTATTCACAATCAAGAATTCCTACATCACCAATTGGCGAAAGGATACTCTTTCAAAATCGCAGACAGGTCCGCTTTCAATGTCGGGCAGAAGCGGTGCTGAGATCGAAGAAGGACGTCACGTAGAAATTTGCTTTGATAACAACGTTATCAAAAACCTCGTCAGCAGAACTGACGGCGGTACGGGTGCTTACGCATTGTTCTTCTACCCGATCGCATTTTCGGATGTCACCTTTACAAACAACTTCCTTGAAATGCCCAAAAACCCCGTAACAGGCGCACTTACAAACTCGTTTATCTATTCGGGCACCACCTTTACGGCAGACACCTGCGATCTTGAGGGCATGAACGACGTTACCATCACAGACAACATGTTTGTCGGCGTATCAAGATCATTCTCGATCGGAACAAACGGCGAGTTCTTTGCAGACTTTAACTTTGTAGTACGCGACAATTACAGTGTGCCGAGCTGGGTTGACGATTTTTCAGACACAGTCGGCTCTCCTGTAGTGGTTGACTCGCGTCACAAGCGTGGCGGCGGTGCTACCGTTTACTACCTCGACAGCGCGATGACCAAAAAGTCAAACGCCATAGGCGAATTCACGTTTGCAGATTACGTTGAAGAAAGAAACGACGACCTTACGGTATACTTTAACGATATCAATTCGACCGTTAAGTTTGATGAGACAAATCAGCGTTATACCTACACGTATGACTTTAGCGATATTATTAAGTCAAATCCCGACGGTAACAAGATAAGTATTGAATTTAACGGTGAGACCTACGCTACAAGCGACGTTATCACCGTTGAGACCGAGGACAAATACCACGTAATGTCCTACTCAATGAAGCTTTACGTTTCATCACCTGACGGTACTGTCACCGATGAATACAGACTTCTTGTATACAACCACTACACCTCATACACAAACGGATGGGCGGCAAACTGTCAGACGTCAGGTCAGAAGGGCTACTGGACGTGCCGCTTCTGCGAACAGCTCTTTGAGGACGAGGGCGGTGCAACACCTATTTCTGACCTTGCAAGCTGGATGGGTGAGGGCGGAAACGGCTTTATCCCCGTTACCGACCACGATTTCTACGTGATTGAAGCACAGGCACCCTCCTGCTACAGCGACGGACATTCCGAGTTCAGAAGATGCACTGTCTGCTGGTATGAAGAGGGTTACGAGATCATACCCGGCGGTCATAAATGGACAGAGTACGAGTATAAAGCGCCTACCTGCGACGAAGCGGGTCATACAGCGTATAAGTATTGCGAGGTATGCGGTACGACCGAGGGATACGAGGAGTTATGGGCAAGCCATAACTGGCAGACCATACCCGAAAAAGCTCCCACCTGCACCGAGGACGGCTATACGGCTTATGAGTACTGCGATAAGTGCGGTGCCGAAATGCAAAAGGAAATTATTTTTGCACAGCATGATTTATACGAGGTGCCTGCAAAAGATGCAACCTGTACAGAATCGGGTCATTCCTCTTATTTTGCATGCTATAACTGTGATTATGTTGACGGATATAACGAGTATCCCGCATGGCATATGCTTGAATACGTAGAGGCAAAGGATGCTACCTGTACTGAAAACGGCTACACAGCTCATACGGCATGTGCAAACTGTGATTACACAGAGGATAAGGAAGTAATTCCTGCAGGTCATAAGTGGGGCGAATACGTATATAACGAAGACGCAACGGTTATGGAAGACGGTACGAAGACACGCACATGTTCTGTATGCGGTGAGACCGAAACCGTAACTGCAGAAGGCACAAAGCTTCCTATCCAGAACGTACCTGACGAGAGACTTCCTAAGGTTGAGCTTAACGAGGCGGGCAACGGCGTTTCAATCGACATGCTTGGCTCATGGGCAACAAGAGTATACTGGGGCTACATCGGTGAGGAAGAAATTCCTTACAAGTGGTTTGACGATTTCAGACTCGGATGCGGTACAGATTACAATGCTGACTTTGCACCCAGAGCCGAATCAAAGTACTATTTCACAAAGAAGGGTTACTACAGATTCGTACTTAAGTGCATCGTAAGCGGTGATTCTGTAGACAACTACGAGTACAAGGATATGGTATACACCTTCTACTATGACGGAAATGCAAAACCTGAGGTTCCCTATCTTAAGATAGTGGACGGTAACACGGTAGAGGTCGAAAAGAACGGTCTTGCAGTTACAAAGATGTACTACGGTAACATCGGTGACACAAACGTACCGTACGGCTGGTTCAAT
>JAZPZR010000117.1:0-5071 GCA_045544795.1 Eubacteriales bacterium | reverse complement strand
GTCTCATCATCCAAGAAGCCAACAATAATAAGAACAACAAGCATTATAATCATCATTACAAGACTGATTGCAGCACCTGCATTAAAATTATAATTCTGTGTAAACATATCATTGATTACGTTACCTATAAGGTAAACCTTTCCGCCACCGAGTTTTTCGGAAATGACAAAAGTGGAAAGACAGGGTATGAAAACCATAATGATTCCCGAATATACTCCCGGCATTGAAAGAGGAAGAATAACACGTCTGAACACGGTCGGTCCGTTAGCACCAAGATCCTGCGCCGCCTCAATAACTTTATTATCAAGCTTTTCAAGTGCCGTAAAAATGGGAAGAACCATAAATGGCAAATAGTTATAAACAAGACCTAAAACGACCGCAAAATGAGTATCGAGAAGCTTGACAGGTTCAAGTCCTACAGAATCAAGCAACATATTTATAAATCCGTTATCCATCAACAAATTCTGTAACGCCTGAGTTCTCAATACAAAGTTTATCCACATCGGAAGCATCAAAAGAACAAGAGTTATTGACTTGGCACGCTCCTTCAGGTGAGACATAACGTAAGCAAGAATATAGCCTAAAAACAAGCACACAACGGTTGCAATGGCAGCATATGCCGCACTTCTTGCAAGAACGTCTGTAAAACGGCTGATCTGCTTTACATTTTCCAGTGTAAACGCACCGGAACTGTCGGTAAAAGCAAAGTAACCCACAAACAAAGTAGGTACAACAATGAATATACCTGCCCAAATGATATACGGTACAGCAATCACCTTACTTTTCAATTAGCGGTTCCCGCCTCCTTTTTCCATGATGTGAATATATTCAGGAATAATACTCATTCCTATAACTGAACCAACAGGTCTGCATTGAATAGAGTGGATCTTCCAACTGTAATTATCGGTATCTACTACCATCTCATAATGCACGCCTTTAAATGTAACAGAAGAAACGGTGCCCTTGAATGCACCCTTGTCCGCGTCGCAGACCTCAATATCTTCAGGTCTTACGACAACTTCAACGTCAACGTTTTCTCCAAAGCCTTTATCAACGCAAACAAAGTCGGTGTTTTCAAAATTAACAAGAAGGTCCTTTTTCATAACACCGTCAATAATATTGCTCTCCCCTATAAAATCAGCAACAAAAGCATTTACAGGCTCATTATAAATATCCTCAGGAGAACCAATCTGCTGAATAAAACCGTCCTTCATAACAACAACGGTATCACTCATTGTAAGCGCCTCTTCCTGATCGTGTGTGACATAAATAAAGGTGATCCCCATCTGTTGCTGAATACGTTTGAGCTCAATCTGCATATCTTTTCTGAGTTTAAGATCAAGTGCACCAAGCGGTTCATCAAGCAACAGCACGCGAGGATTATTAACAAGAGCACGCGCTATAGCAACGCGTTGCTGTTGACCGCCCGAAAGTGCATCGATAGAACGTTTTTCATAACCGCTGAGATTTACAATGGAAAGCATGTCCTTGATTCTCTTATCCATTTCATCCTTCGGTGTTTTACTCAGACGTAAGCCGAATGCAATGTTTTCATAAACGTTGAGATGGGTAAATAAAGCGTATTTCTGAAACACAGTATTAACCTGACGTTTATGAGGCGGCAAATTATTTATTTTAACACCGTCAAAGTAAATATCACCGCTGTCGGGGGTTACAAAACCCGCAATGGTTCTGAGTGTGGTGGTTTTTCCGCATCCCGACGGTCCAAGAAAAGTTACAAACTCTTTATCCTTAATATTGAGATTAAGATTTTCAATAATAGACTCCCCGTCAAATGAAACGGATATATTTTTTAATTGGATAATATCTTTTGCCAATTAAACGTTACTCCTTTATATAAAATAAAAATCAATTTAAATATAATTACTTTGTAGTAATTTGTCAATAAATTTTTTCGATTTTTCAGTGATTTTTTTATAATTTAAAAGAGTATTTCAATGTACAAGCAGAAAAATCAATGCAATTACTTCGAAATACTCCCGAATTCTCATTATTTCTTAATATTACTCACTTTTTGTGAAGAAAAAACAAAATCAAGAAAATACACGTCCTCTACGTCGAATTTTCTTCCGTTAAGATAATAAAGTAAGCTATCCACGTCATCAAGCTCAAATTGAATCGAATACGAATACAGCGCCTGATGTCTGAATGGCGTTTGCTTGTTTTCTCTAAGTCTCCCGTATTTTCCGTCACCCACTACAGGATGACCGATATGTGCCATATGAGCACGTATCTGATGTGTTCTGCCTGTTATCAGATCCACTTCAATAAGAGAAATCTTTCCGTTAGATTTCAGTACTCGATATCCGGTGATAATTTTCTTTGCATCAGAAAACGGAACGTCTTTGACTGTAACAGTATTGGTTTCAGAATTCTTTTCAAGATATGCGGTAAGAATATCCTGTTTTTTATCAGGGGTTCCAAACACCAGAGCGAGATATTTTTTCTTGATCTTCCTGTGCTTGATAATTTCATACAATTCACGCTGAGCCTCGGCATTTTTTGCTACAATAACAATTCCGCCCGTATTTTTATCAAGCCTGTTGCACAACGACGGTGTGAAGCTTGCTTCCTTTACAGGATCATACTCCCCTTTTTTGTACAAGTACAGCAAAACATGATTTATAAGTGTGTCTCGTTTTTCTTTTTCATCACCGTGAACGACAACACCTGCTTTTTTATCAATGAGCATAATGTTTTCGTCCTCATATACGACGTCGATTTGCGGATCGTAGGTAATATCTAAAAAATCACTGTTCTTTTCACGAAAAAACTCATCGTTTATATACATTTCAACGATGTCACCGACAGCAAGCTTATATGAAATTTCAGCACGTTTCCCATTCACCTTTATACTTTTCTTTCTTATATATTTATACATAAGAGAAGTACTTAAACCGGAAGCAGCCTTGACAACAAACTTGTCAAGGCGCTTTCCGGCATCATTAGGTTGAATCACAAATTTTTTCATTAGTATCTTTTCTTTTTAAGTGTTGCCATATAATAATATTTTTTGAACTTATTCAGGCTCACAAACACAGTATCTGAAAGAATCATATAGTATTCATATACTCTTGATGCACTCTTGAAATCGATCTCATTTTCAGAGAACTGTGACATTTCAAGTGTTTCGAGAATAGATTTGAATGTTATTGGCAATACAAAAGCAGAGTCAATTCTATCAGCAAATTCGGTTATCATTTCGCCCGGCTTTGCTCTGTAATTAAGTGAGCTCAGAAGCCTCAATATATCCGGATAAATCGTGTGAAGTAACTCATTCGGCGATAACGTATGAAGACTTGCAATGTATGCCTTATATCTCGCTTTTATAAATAAAGACAACAAATACAGCAGTACGGCAACAAGAAGAATCACTCCGACAAAGATCAGAATTATCTTTGCCCATAGCGGAAGCAGATCGTCATACTCATACTTCTTTTCTTCCTCATCATCAGAACCGATAATATCTGTAATTTCAGATTCTTCGGGAGCAACAGGTACTGTAGGTGCAGGCATTGTAGGCGGAATGTCTACAGGCTCATCACCGCTTGGCTCTTCCCACTCCGCATCGTCAAGATAATCATAATCTCTTACAGAGACAGTTCCGACAACGCCCGGTGTCGGATCGAAAGTAAGCCAGCCTATTCCGTCAAAATACACCTCTACCCACGCATGATAATTGGCGTCTTTAACACTTCTCACATACTTTGAGGTATTTTCTTCTTCGGTCACCATTGCGTGATATCCCGTTACGTATCTTGCAGGATATCCAAGTTGACGCATCATGACCGTCATTGCTGTGGCAAAATAGGTACAGTAACCTGTTTTTGTTTCTTTTATCATATAGTTTACTTTATCCATCGCGTCACCCGCGGCAGAAGTAAACTTTTTAGCATATGAATAATTTGTCTTAAGATACCTCTCAATTGCCAACGCTTTTGCAATATCGCGCTCGTAGCTCGCCGTTTCCTGAAGAGCAATCTGGCGAAGAGTGTTTGATTTATCAGGAACAGCCATATACTGTGACCGTACGTATTCACGGTATTTAAGCTCACCAGCAACGAAATTTTTTATAAATATCTCGTTTTCGGTAAGGCCGCCTGTTTTTTTCATAATGACATCAGAGATTTTCTCATATGTATACTGCTTACTGTCAAAAGAAAGGTAAAAATCTCTGTCAGCAAAGGTTTGTAAGGTGGCGTTATACGCATACTCATTGTTTTGTGAACGGCCGTTATTAAACATCAAAATAGTATCGGCAATTGAAATAACACCGTTATGTTTTGCGATAAGATTACCGTCAAGACATTTTACAGGCGTAAAAATAAGCGGACTTTTTGTATATTTTGCTTTAACGTTGACCGTATCATAAACAAATCCAAGCTTTGTGGTATCCGCATTGGACGTTGCGTTGACTATTTCGTTAGGAGACACAATTCTTGTATAATCATAAAACTGCGTGTTTTCATTAAATCCGTCACCGACATTTTTGATGTACGCCGCATGAGTATCCTCGCCGAGTATTTTCCAACCTGTACCGTCAATGTCTTTTCCTATCCAACCGCGAAGATACAGTGATGAATTAGTGCGGGTACTTACTGTCATAACAGGAAGATCCCTGAACTTAGGAGTTTTAAGCTCCAATATATCAGATTCCAACAAACCGCCGATAGCACCCTCTGCGGTTTCGTATGACTCATAAAAGAGCACGTTCATTATTTTATTGCCGAGAACGTCAATTGCATCGCGTATAACGTTTATCTGCATTCCGTCTGACGAAAAAAGAGAAAGAGAAACGGTAAGCGACAAAACAAGCGACACGCACATAAAAGCAAAACCGTTTGATGCCGTGTTATATGCACGTCCCAACAAATTAGTATTTTTATTTTTCGGTCTTTGTTTTTTATCTCGTACCTTATTTCTTCTTGACCTTAACGAAAAGGCAATGCTTTGAGTATAGCAGCCGAGAACGCCCGAAATAAAGATTGAGAAAGCAACACCGCTGGGTGTTGAACCGAAATACAAAGATGGAGTAAGAACTAAAAAGCAG
>JAZPZR010000116.1:0-10584 GCA_045544795.1 Eubacteriales bacterium | reverse complement strand
GTCAGAAAGAACCTTCTTCATAGCCTTCTTTGTATCCTCTGTAATGATCTTGGGTCCTGTAATATAATCACCGTACTCTGCAGTGTTTGAGATTGAGTAGCGCATGCCTGCAAAACCGCTCTGGTAGATAAGGTCAACGATAAGCTTCATCTCATGGATACACTCAAAGTAAGCGTTTCTGGGATCGTAGCCTGCTTCAACAAGTGTCTCGTAGCCTGCCTGCATAAGCGCGCATACACCGCCGCAAAGAACAGCCTGCTCACCAAAGAGGTCAGTCTCTGTCTCTGTACGGAAGTTTGTCTCAAGAACACCTGCGCGGGCGCCGCCGATACCGAGCGCGTACGCAAGACCGATATCCCAAGCGTCGCCTGTAGCATCCTGCTCAACAGCGATAAGACAGGGAACGCCCTTGCCTGCCTGATACTCAGAACGTACTGTATGACCGGGGCCCTTGGGAGCTATCATGATAACGTTTACGTCAGCGGGGGGCTTGATGCAACCGAAGTGGATGTTAAAGCCGTGTGCGAATGCGAGAGTCTTACCTGCTGTGAGGTTGGGCTCAATGCTCTCTTTATAAAGCTTTGCCTGTTTTTCGTCATTGATAAGGATCATGATGATATCTGCAGCCTTTGCAGCGTCAGCTGATGTCATTACCTTAAGACCCTGCTTTTCAGCCTTTGCCCAGCTCTTTGAACCCTCGTAAAGACCAACGATTACGTTTACACCGCTGTCCTTAAGGTTAAGAGCATGCGCATGACCCTGTGAGCCGTAGCCGATGATCGCAACGGTCTTGCCATTGAGTTTGTTAAGATCACAATCCTGCTGATAAAAAATTCTTGCCATTTTCGTTTACCTCTTTCTTTTCTTATTATAAATTTGTTATTTTTTCTATTGTTTCACCGCCGCGTTCGAGAGATACGATTCCCGTACGGCAGATTTCAAGTATCGTATAGTCGCGCATAAGGTTTATAAAGTCGTCTATGCGTCTGGTCTCAGCGGTGAGCTGCATAACCATCGAATCACGGGTATAATCGACCGTTGTTGCGTTATACGCATCAGCGGCGGCGCGTATGTCGTCGCGTGTTTTGGGGTTATTTTCCATTTTTATAAGAAGAAGCTCTGCGCTTACCGTCTTATCGGGAGTAAACTCCTTTATCGACACGACGTCAGGAAGCTTGTACAGCTGATCGACAAGCTGATTTTTTGAGCGAAGGTCACCCTCAAAAAGAACTGTTATACGCGAATACTCTGCAGTTTCAGTCTCGGAAACGGTGAGAGTATTAATGTTGAACTGACGGCGTCTGAACATGCTGGTTACACGGTTAAGTACACCGAAGCGGTTATGAACGAGAATTGCTATCGTGTATCTTTCCATATCAGTCACCTATCCTTACAATAATATCATCCATTGAGCCGCCCGGAGGAAGCATGGGAAGAACAAATTCGTCTTTATCGATCGCGCAGTCGATAAGGTAGGTACCCTTTGCCGAAAACGCGCGAGTGAGTGCATTATCAAGTTCTTCAACAGTCGTTACCGCCTCACCCTCACAGCCGAATGCTTCGGCAAGACGGACAAAGTTTGTCTTTCTGTCGGTGAGGATGGTATTTGAGTAATGCTTGTCAAAGAAAAGCGTCTGCCACTGACGTACCATGCCGAGCACTCCGTTATTCAGAATAAGGATCACTACGGGAAGGTTATTTGCAGAGCAGGTTGCCATCTCGTTAAGGCACATACCGAAGCTGCCGTCACCCGTTACAAGAACCGAACGCTCGCCCGTGCCGTACTGCGCGCCTATCGCGGCGCCAAGACCAAAGCCCATTGTGCCAAGGCCTCCCGATGAAACAAAACGGCGGGGGTTTTTAAAGTTCAGATTCTGTGCCGACCACATCTGATGCTGTCCGACGTCTGTTGCGACTGCGGTATTTTCACCGAGATGTTTATTAAGCGTAAGAATTGCGGCACGCGGTGTAAGACCGTCACGGTTATCAAGCGTGTCTTTTTCTTCTGCTTTATACTGAGCAACCTTTGCAGACCACTCGGGACGCTCTGTTTTATTTACAAGCTTTATAAGCTTTTCAAGAGTCAGCTTTATGTCACCGCGAAGACCGTGGGTCGCATTTACCGTCTTTGAAAGCTCTGCACCGTCAATGTCGATATGAACTATCTTTGCATTGGGAGCAAACTTTGCGCGGTTACCTGTAACACGGTCGTTAAAGCGGGCACCGAGCGCGATAATACAGTCTGCATTATGCATTGAAACTGAGCAGGCATATCTGCCGTGCATACCCTGCATACCTAAAAAGCGGGAATGGTCTGTGGGAACACCCGAAAGACCCATCATAGAGCAGCCGACAGGCGCATCTATCTTTTCTGCAAGCTCAAGTATTTCAGCGTATGCGTTTGCGGGGAAAATACCGCCGCCGAAGTAGATAAAAGGTCGCGTGCAGGCGTTTATACACTCTGCCGCCTGCTCGATACGGATATCCTTTGCCGCGGTTCTGGGCTCAGCCGTAACGGGCGGTTTTTCCTCGTACTCACACTTTGCTATCTGCACGTCCTTGGGAATATCAATAAGCACGGGACCGGGTCTGCCCGACATCGCAAGTTTAAACGCCTCACGAATGGTATCGGCAAGGTTTTCAACGTCGCCTACGAAATAATTGTGCTTTGTGATAGGGAGAGTAACACCCGTGATATCTATCTCCTGAAAACTGTCTGTACCGATATGCGAGGAAGGTACGTTACCTGTTATCGCAATAAGCGGAACTGAATCAAGGTATGCCGTTGCGATACCTGTTACAAGGTTTGTAGCACCGGGGCCTGAGGTTGCAATAACAACGCCGGGTTTACCTGTCGTTCTTGCATAGCCGTCCGCCGCGTGCGCCGCGCCCTGTTCATGAGCTGTAAGCACGTGTGTCAGCTCATCCTGATATTTATATAAAGAGTCGTATACATTAAGTATCTGACCGCCGGGGTAACCGAAAACCGTGTCACACCCCTGCTCTATCAATGTACGTACAACTATATCAGAGCCGGATAATAACATATTAACACCCTTTCTTTAAATTTTCAATAATAACATCGCCCATTTCACTGCAACCGACAAGCTTTATGCCGTCGGTATTTGCGGGCATTATATCACCTGTACGCATGCCCATATCGAGAGCAGCCGACACTGCGTTTTCGATACAGTCTGCCTCTTTTGCCATATCAAAACTGTAACGGAGCATCATTGCGGCAGAAAGAATGGTACCGATGGGGTTTGCAATATCCTTACCCGCGATATCGGGTGCTGAGCCGTGAATAGGCTCGTAAAGACCGTTGGTAGAATTACCGAGTGATGAAGAAGGAATCATACCGATAGAGCCTGTAATCATAGATGCCTCGTCAGAGAGGATATCGCCGAACATATTTTCTGTAACGACCACGTCAAACTGCGAGGGGTCTTTTACGATCTGCATTGCGCAGTTGTCAACAAGCATGTCCGAAAGCTCGACCTCGGGATACTCTGATGCAAGTCTGTGCATAACTCTTTTCCACAGTCTGCTTGAATCAAGAACGTTGCTCTTTTCTACAGAGCAAAGCTTTTTATTGCGCTTCATCGCGGTTTCAAAACCGATTCTGCCGATGCGCTCAATCTCCGCCTCGGAGTATGAAAGAATATCAGTTGCAACCTTCTGTCCGCCGACCGTATCAGTACGGTGGTCACCGAAGTAGATACCGCCGATAAGCTCTCTTACTATTATAAAGTCAATGCCCTTTTGAACGATTTCAGGGCGAAGAGGAGACGCGTCTGCAAGCTGGCTCCAGATTTTTGCGGGACGGTTATTACTGTAAACGCCCATGCCCGCACGAAGCTTTAAAAGACCTTTTTCGGGACGGCGGTCACCCGGAACGTCGTTCCACTTAGGCCCGCCGACAGCACCGAGCAGTACGCTGTCTGCATAAATACATTTTTTAAGTTCGCTGTCGGGAATGGGGTCGCCGTATTTGTCAATGGCACATCCGCCGACATCAGCTTCGGTATAATTAAAGGTGTGACCGTAAAGTTCTGCCACCGCATCAAGCACGCGTACCGCCTGCGAAACGATTTCGGGGCCGATGCCGTCACCCTTTATAAGTGTGATATTTTTAGTCATTTTGTGCCTCCCTGAGTGATGCGAGCAGTCCGCCTTTTTTAATGATATTCTGTATAAACGGCGGGAACGGCTCGGCCTTGTAGGTTTTGCCTGTCGTGATATCGGTAATAACGCCCGTATCAAAATCAACAGATACCTCGTCGTCTGCTTTTATTTCATCGCACGCTTCGGGGCACTCAAGTATCGCAAGACCGATATTTATCGCGTTTCTGTAAAAGATTCTTGCAAAGGATTTTGCAATAACACAGCCTGTACCGCAGGTCTTTATAACGAGAGGCGCATGCTCACGCGAGGAGCCGCAGCCGAAATTCCAGCCCGCAACCATAATATCGCCTGCCTTTACCTTTTTTACAAACTCTGTATCAATATCCTCCATACAGTGCTTTGCAAGCTCGTTTGCATCGGCTGTGTTGAGGTAACGCGCAGGGATTATAACGTCGGTATCAACGTTATCGGGATATTTAAAAACTTTTCCTTGTGTGTTCATATTATGCCTCCGGATATGTAATGTAGCCTGTAATTGCCGATGCCGCCGCAGTCTTGGGGCTTGCAAGATAGACCTCAGACTCAACGTGACCCATTCTGCCTACGAAGTTACGGTTTGTCGTTGCAACACATCTCTCTCCCGCCGCAAGAATACCCATATAACCGCCAAGGCAGGGTCCGCAGGTGGGGGTTGAAACAACTGCGCCCGCATCAATGAATGCTGTGACGTAGCCGCGCTCTGTACACTCACGCATGATCTGCATGGTAGCGGGAATAATGATGCATCTTACACCGTCTGCAACCTTTTTACCCTTGAGTATCTCGTAAGCCGCCTCCATATCCTCCATACGACCGTTTGTACAGGAGCCGATTACGACCTGATCTATCTTTATATCTGAAAGCTCTTTTGCCGGCTTTGTATTTTCGGGAAGGTGGGGACATGCAACGGTGGGAACGATTTGTGAAAGGTCGATATTTATTACCTTTTCGTACTCTGCATCACTGTCCGCCGTGTATTCTTTGGGTGTGCGCTCGCACCTGCCCTGCATATACTCGCGCGTTACATCGTCAACAGGGAAAATACCGTTTTTAGCGCCCGCCTCGATTGCCATGTTACAGATACAAAGGCGGTCATCCATTGAAAGTGACTTTACACCGTCACCTGTAAACTCCATGCTCTTATAGAGCGCACCGTCAACGCCGATCATACCGATAATTGTGAGGATAACGTCTTTACCCGAACAGTTTTCGGGGAGTTTTCCCGAAAGTTCGAATTTAATTGCAGAGGGGACTTTAAACCATGCGGTACCCGTTGCCATGCCTGCCGCCATATCGGTACTGCCGACACCCGTTGAAAATGCGCCGAGCGCACCGTAAGTACAGGTATGGCTGTCTGCACCGATTATGCAGTCACCTGCAGTTACAACGCCCTGTTCGGGAAGAAGTGCATGCTCAATACCCATTTTTCCGACATCGTAAAAGTGGCTTACACAGTGGGAGCATGCAAACTCACGGCACTGCTTTGAGTGTTCTGCCGATTTTATATCTTTATTGGGAACAAAGTGGTCAAGAACGATCGCTATTTTATCTTTATCAAACACGCCGTCAAAGCCCGCTTTTTTAAATTCATTTATTGCAACGGGTGTTGTGATATCGTTACCGAGCACGATATCAAGCTTTGCCGATATAAGCTGACCCGCCTTTACACTGTCAAGACCCGCATGGGCTGCCAGTATCTTTTGTGTCATTGTCATACCCATTGTCCTATTCTCCTTTTGTCATGTTATTGAATGCGGCAATAAGCGCATTAGTACTTGCGCGCGTAATATCAGTATCGGTGCCTGCGCCCCAGAACAGCTTACCGTCACCGTTATGTATGCCGATATATGCCGCCGCAATACTGCCCGAACCTGTATCCTTCATACTGTGTTCCGAATAAACCTCAAGTTTGTAATATCTGCCCGAATACTCCTTGAGCGCATGGCTGACAGCATTGAGCGTACCGTTTCCGACAGCATGAACAGTTGTCTTTTTACCGTCCTTTACAAAAGTAACGTAGGTCTCAACACCGTCGGACGTCTGTGTAGAATTCATATTTGAAATTGTAATGGGGTTTTTATTGTCAAAGTAGCTTGACTTGAATATATCAAGAACGTCTGATACCTTAAGTTCTCTGTGTTCATGGTCAGACACGTTTTTACATGCATATGAAAGATGCTCACGCATTTTTGCGGGAAGCTCGTAACCGTAGGTCTGCTCAAGCAGATAGCCGATACCGCCCTTGCCGCTTTGCGAATTGACGCGGATAACGTCCGCATCGTAGGTTCTGCTTATATCCTCGGGGTCTATCGGAATATAAGGAACTGACCATCTGTGGAGATTGTTGTCCCGTCTCCAGTTCATACCCTTTGCAATAGCGTCCTGATGACTGCCCGAAAAAGCGGCAAACACAAGAGCGCCCGCATAGGGACTGCGCTCGTACACGTGCATACGCGTACATTTTTCGTATACCTCAACTATCGAATTGATATCCGAAAAATCGAGTTTGGGGTCAACACCGTGCGAGTACATATTCATAGCAAGCGTCACAATATCAACGTTGCCTGTACGCTCACCGTTACCGAAAAGCGTACCTTCAATACGGTCAGCGCCCGCAAGAAGTGCAAGTTCGGAGTCTGCAACGCCTGTACCGCGGTCATTATGGGGATGAAGCGAAATGGTTACGTGCTCACGGTATTTTAAGTTTTCGTGCATGTACTCAACCTGACTTGCATAGACGTGAGGAAGGCTCATTTCCACCGTTACGGGAAGGTTGATTATGACGTTGTTGTCCTCAGACGGCTCAAGCACGTCGAGTACTGCATTACATACCTCAAGCGCATACTCAGGCTCAGTACCCGTAAAGCTTTCGGGCGAGTACTCGAAACGGAAGTTACCATCATACTCTGCCGCAAGACGTTTTACAAGCTGTGCGCCCTCAACTGCGATCTTCTTTATTTCTTCTTTGGATTTTTTAAATACCTGCTCGCGCTGTGCAACGCTTGTAGAATTATAAAAATGAATAATAGCGTTCGGCGCGCCCTTACAGGCATCAAAGGTGCGGCGGATAATATGCTCACGGCACTGTGTAAGAACCTGTACGGTCACGTCATCGGGAATCATATCATTCTCGATAAGCGTACGCAAAAACTCATATTCCGTCTCAGATGCCGCGGGAAAGCCGACTTCTATTTCTTTGAAGCCGACCTTAAGAAGCATTTTATAAAATTCAAGCTTTTCCTCAAGGCTCATCGGAATAATAAGGCTCTGGTTACCGTCGCGAAGGTCGACAGAGCACCATGACGGCGCCTTTTCAATATGATCTTTTTCCACCCACTTATAATGCTTACCCGGTGCGTTGTAATAGCCGACCGAGTACTTACTTGTATCCATCATAACCCTTTTCTCTCTTTACTTATATTTCTGCTATTGTGTCTATCTCTACAAGTACGTTTTTGGGTAGTGTTTTTACAGCAACGCATGAGCGCGCAGGCTTACCTGTAAAGTAGCCGCCGTACACTGCGTTAAATACTGCAAAGTCTCCCATATCTGCAAGAAAACAAGTGGTCTTTACCACCTTATCAAGTGACGAGCCTGCCTCTTCAAGCACAGCCTTTAAGTTTTTGCAGACCCTGTGTGTCTGCTCCTCTATCGTGACCGCATCAACGTTTCCTGTTGCAGGATCTATTGCTATCTGTCCCGAAGTAAATACGAGATTTCCAACCTTTACTGCCTGTGAGTAAGGACCTATCGCCTCTGGTGCATTAGTTGTATATACCTTTTCCATTATTCTACTCCTCTTATCTTAAAGCCCTCTGATTTAAGCGCTTCTATAATCTGATTTACGTGTTCATGGTCGCGTGTCTCCATTACAAGACGGAGATAACAGCCGTTAATACTCTTTGTACTGCCTGCGCGCTCATGATGTACCGACGTTACGTTACCGCCGCAATCGGCAATAATTCTTGAAACGTCCTTTAGCTGACCGGGCTTGTCAATAAGCTCGATAAGCAGGCTTGACTGACGGCCCGACTTGATAAGACCGCGCTCAATAACGCGTGACATTGTAGTAACGTCAATATTACCGCCCGACACCACGCAGACGACCTTTTTACCTTTAAGATCAAATTTATTGAACATTGCGGCGGCAACCGCAACAGCACCCGCGCCCTCGGCAACCATCTTCTGTTTTTCAATAAGCGTGAGAATTGCAGAAGCAATTTCATCCTCAGTCACGACCGCGATATCGTCAACGTATTTACTTATGAGGTCAAACGTGTTATCGCCCGGACGCTTGACGGCAATACCGTCAGCGATGGTTGAAACGTAATCAAGGCTCTGTATCTCTCCGTTTTTAATAGAGTTATACATACTCGGCGCGCCTGCCGCCTGTACACCGTATACCTTAATACCCGGTCTTATTGATTTTATGGTATACGCGATGCCTGAAATAAGACCGCCGCCGCCGATTGGGACAATGATTGCATCTACGTCATCCATATCCTCAATTATCTCAAGAGCAACGGTGCCCTGTCCCGCGATAACGTTTTCGTCATCAAAGGGATGAACAAAGGTATACCCCTTTTCATCGCGAAGGCTGAGCGCTTTATTGTACGCGTCGTCGTACACACCCTCAACAAGACAGACCTCAGCTCCGTAGCTTCTTGTTGCCTCAATCTTTGAGATAGGAGCAGAATCAGGCAGGCAGATAATAGCGGGTATACCGTACGAGCTTGCCGCGAGTGCCACACCCTGCGCGTGATTACCCGCAGAGCAGGCAATAACGCCTTTTTTCTTTTCCTCATCCGAAAGCATTGCTATTTTATAACCCGCGCCGCGTAGCTTGAACGAGCCTGTATTCTGTAGATTTTCAGGCTTAAGATAGAGTTCACAGTCGGCAGGAATGCCGGGAGCTGCGACAACCGAGGTCTCACGGATTATATTTTTAAGAACGACCTGTGCATGAAATACCTTGTCTAACGTTAACATTCTCTTTTCCCTTTCAATATTAAAAAATCCTGCCCCTAACAAAAGAGACAGGATCAACGATCTTGCGGTACCACTCTTATTGCTGTAAAAACTACAGCCACTCACCGTGACAAAAACTATCACTCGCTGTATGATAACGGTCAGCTGCCGTCCGTTCTAATAAGGGGCACTCCCCCGTTCAAAGCGGCCACTCCGAGGTGAGAAAGCAAGAATTTACCGCCATCGGCTCACACCACCCGCCGACTCTCTGAAAACGGAGCAAAACTGCTTGATCCTCATCAATGCGTTTATTCTGAAATTATACCACCAACAGTAAAAACTGTCAAGAACTTTTACTCAATTACCTTTATCCAACCGTCAGGTGCGCTGACAGTTCCAAGCTGGATACCGCGAAGGGTATCGTAAAGCTTTTTGGTAACAGGACCCATGTCATCCATACCGTATACGATCTCACGTCCGTGATCGACAATTTTGCCGACAGGAGAAATAACCGCTGCCGTTCCGCAAAGTCCGCACTCTGCAAAATCATCAAGCTCTGCAAGTGCAACCTGACGCTCCTCAACCACGTAACCGAGCTGTTTTGCAACCTCAACGAGTGAACGGCGTGTTATAGAAGGAAGAATAGTATCTGATTTAGGCGTTACTATCTTATTATCCTTTGTGACAAAAATTATATTTGCGCCGCCCGTTTCCTCAATATAGGTGCGTGAGCCGGAATCAAGATAAATGTTTTCATCAAAGCCCTTTTCATGCGCATCAACTATGGCATAAAGGCTCATGGCATAGTTAAGACCCGCTTTGATATGACCCGTACCGCGGGGAGCCGCACGGTCAAAATCGGAAATGCGTACCGTAAGCGGTTTTACGCCGCCCTTGAAGTAAGGTCCGACGGGTGTTGCAAAAATTCTGAACTGAAAATCATCAGCAGGCTTTACACCGATAACGGGATTGTAACCGAACATATAGGGGCGAAGATAAAGTGATGCGCCCGAACCGTAAGGAGGAACCCACTCCTTATTCGCCTTCACCGTTTCCACAACGGCATCAACAAATCTGTCAACAGGAAAGACAGGCATTTTCATTCGTTCACATGACTGCGCCATACGCTCTGCGTTAAGGTCGGGACGGAAGCAAACAATATCTCCGTTTGCTGTCGTATAAGCCTTAAGTCCTTCAAAACAGGTCTGTGCATACTGAAGCACACAAGCACACTCTGACATAGAGATCATATCGTCTGTCGAAAGAGCACCGTCATCCCATTTTCCTTCCTTATAATTAGATACAAAGCGGTAGTCTGTTTTGATATAGCCAAAACCAAGTTCATTCCAATTTATATCTTTTTTATTCATTGCTTTTGCCTCTTTTCAAAAATATATGAAAAATTTTAGCACTTTAATGCGGTAAAGTCAATATTTTTCCTTAAAAAAGTTG
>JAZPZR010000115.1:0-7319 GCA_045544795.1 Eubacteriales bacterium | reverse complement strand
CGCATCAGGGGACGTAATAGGTATTATATTCATGGCTTTTCCTTTTTAAAGTTATATGTAATAAAATTCTATATTTTAATTGCTCTGATGTCAAGTTTTTTACACAGCATATTGATATTGCATTAAAAAACAATTATAATTAAAGCATCAATTATACGGAGTAATCACATGTATCTTTCTGCAACTGAAGCTTCACAAAAATTCAATATTTCAAAAAGATTTACAGAGATTCTTTGCGACCGCGGTGAGCTTGAGGGAGCAATTTGTATAGGCGGTATCTGGCTTATTCCCGACACAACTGCCATGCCCGATAACGTAAAAAGTTCAGAAGACCAGCTGAGCTTTGATGATATTGCTGGTTTTGAGGCGGAGAATTATTATACTACAGAGCAGGTTTGCGACATTCTGTCTATTTCAGATGCAACGGCAAAAAACTGGATCAAACTCAAAAAGCTGATACCCGACACCGACGGCGGTAATTTCAGCAAGGAATACATTGAACGGCTTGTTGCGGATATTAAAAACGGAAGTATTTCAAGTCTTAAAAGCAGACGCAACAAAAAAAGTATCGGCGGCAAATCACTTTACAGGGACTACATCGGTTGTGAAAACAATATTGAAACAGTAAAGAGCATTTTATCCGAATGTGAAAGTATTACAGAGCAGGAGCTTCGGTTAATACTTGCCCACTTTGCTATACAGCTTTATAAAAACAGCGGCGAAGAGACGATAAACGGTAACAAGTGGTATAAAAAGCATCTGCCTGTAGGCAAAAGCGAAGTATTTAACTCGCTGATTTTTGATCTTATCGGAGACATTGACCTGAAAAGCATTGATATCTCTGCAATAAAGCCTATCTTTGACAAAGATATAGAATACGTACCGACAGAAGATACACTTGGGTTCATTTATATTTCACTTAGGGATATCGGCAACAGAAAGGGTACGGGCACCTACTTCACACCGCAAAGCACAGTAAGAACGCTGATTGACGGATTACAGCAAAAAACAAAGCTGTCATCACATTCATTTTGCGACCCATGCTGCGGTACGGGTAATTTCCTTATCGAGCTTTTAAACCGCGGTGTCGAGATAAACCAATTATACGGATATGACATTGATGCGATAAGCGTAACAATTGCCAAGATAAACATTTTTCTGTGCTGTAAAACTGTTACCCGCCGGCTACTTGACACACATATTATAGTTACAGATTCTTTAAATAAAAAAAACGACCTGAAATTCTCGGTCGTACTCGGCAATCCGCCGTGGGGCTATAATTTTTCAGATGCACAAAACAAACAGCTTGCATCAAAATTTATCACAGCAAGAGAAAAAAATTCAGAATCGTTTGAGCTTTTTATAGAAAAAGGACTGAATATTCTTGAAGACGGCGGTCATCTTGCATACCTGCTTCCCGAATCAATAATGAATGTAAACACGCATCTGAAAACACGGAAATTCATAACCGACAACTGTCATTTTGAATTTGCGGTGCTTGTAGGAAACATTTTTTCAGGTGTACAGTGCCCCGCTGTGATTTTAGGAATCAAAAAGCAAAAAGACGGCAACACCGCAGGATGCACAGTTACCGACAAAGACAGGACTTTTACGATCTGCACGCAAAGGGATGCAAATGATACCGAGTTTTCATTTTATATGAACGATGAGGAGTATGAGTGTTTTAACGTAATAAAAAACACGTCCGACGCAATATATCTTAAAGACAATGCGGTATTTGCACTTGGAATCGTAACAGGAAACAATAAGAAATACATAAGTGACGAAAAAAAAGACGGATATGAGGTTGTTTTAAAGGGAAGCGATATATCAAGATACGGTATAAGCAAACCAAAAAACTATATAAAGTATCTTCCCAATGAATTTCAGCAGACTGCTCCCGAAAATATATACAGAGCAAAAGAAAAGCTGATATACAGATTTATAAGCGACATGCCTGTTTTTGCATATGACAGCAATCAGACTTTAACACTTAACAGCTGTAATATTTTAATTCCTACGGCAGAAGCCATTGATATAAAATATCTGCTTGCGATACTCAATTCAAGCGTTACCGCTTTTTATCTTTCAAAAAGATATAATTCATTAAAGCTACTCCGTTCTCATATCGAGAGTGTACCTATACCCAAAGTAGCGGAGGACAAGCAAAAAGAAATCGTCTCACTTGTTGATAAAATACTTTCTGACAACGATAATGCAAAGGATATATACCGCAAAATTGATGAGAAGATAATGGACGTTTATATGATGTCATCAAAAAGCAGAAAAATTATTTCAAACTCGCTCAAAGATAAAAAAGATCATATTTAAAGCATGACTACCGGCTGTGCCGGTAGTCATGCTTTAAATATGAATAAGTTCGTTAAAAACCAATGTATGCTTGGGGTCCATACAACTATTTTTATGCCAATGCCCCGCATACCAATGTTGAAAAGAGACATTCTGATCCACATAGTACATAAATCCATCCAAGCTGAAAGAATCCGCATCCGGTGAAAGTTCCACGCCCTCTTTGCGATATTTATGGGTTAAAACATAATCTACCCGATTGTTATGTTGCTCAAGATTTTGGTAGGCCAGACGGATCTCATCAGCGGTGGGATTTTCCTGCGGCCACCAAAGACCCGAATCCTTCCAACGCTTAGAACTGACACAGCCACCCATAGTCAAAAAACTTTTTCCTTCGATATGGAATATATGCCCCCGCATCAGATGAACGATACGGTCTGAAACGCGGTGAATCCGCCCACCGTTCCAATCCTCCTCCGGCAAGCCATATAAATAATCAAAGTTTTCGTGGTTGCCGTCAATAAAGGCAATATTGCATTGAAGAGATTCAAAAAAGTTGGAAAAATTTTCATCCGTATTCGGAAAATGAAATTCCACATCTCCCAGAATAAAGAGCCAATCCTCAGCTTTACGGATCGAAAGAAATTGTTCCAATCCCTTCAGATCCCGTCCTCCGTGCAAATCACTTGTTAAATAAATCATATAATCTTACCGTTTTTCATCAATTTAGCTTTACCGCTCTTCAGCAAATTCAGGTATTCATCCGCGGTTTTGATCTCGTAGGGAGAAATTACCGCCGCACCCGCAATATCTTCGGAGCGATGAGCATCGGACCCGGCAGAAAGCAGGCATTGATATTTCTTTGCCAGTTCAAACACCTTTTCGTCAAAATTCTCATGGCGCGGATTACTGTTAATGGCTTCGAACCCATCTACATAACCCGGCTGTGGAGTGCATTTTCCATCCCGATAGGGATGTGCCTGAATTATGGTGACACGATGGGCCTTGGCATAATTATAAAATTCTTCCAAGGAAATGTCAAAGAAATCATCGCGGGATTTTAAAAATTCCGGTGTGGTATGATAAAGCAGATAGTGGTTCCCGTGTAACGAATACTCCGGTGAAAACAAAACCGTAATCCCAAGCTCTTCGCCCTTTTTACAGGCGCGCATAAAGGATTCATACATCAAATCCACCTTTTGCGACCAGGTAAGCTCATCCCCCAGCTTATCAAAGTGGCTTTTGGAAAAATGGTCGGAAACAAACACCGTGCTATACCCTGCCTCTTTATAAAAACCAATCATTTCTTCCGGCCAAAAACGGGCGCATGCGCTCACAGGCTTTGTGTGAAGATGTGTTTCGATTTTATATATCATCCTTTTTTCCTCCCGATTGACATTTAATTTATTTTGATTATAATGGTATTATACCATAATTATTTTGCAATTTAAATTGCTATTTTGATATACTTTATTGCAATTCTGACCGATCGGAGGGGGCTACCGTGGAGCAACAAAACTATTCCAAAAAAGAAACTTCACTGAACGGAATCATCACTGTCACAGAACGTTTGACGGTTTTGGCAGAACCTAAAAAAGAGCCCGAAGAATTATCCCACCACGAGCATTTTGAGATATATTGGTTCATCGAGGGGAACCTGAATTTTTTCTATGAAGGAATTCAGATCAAGATCGCGCCGGGAGATCTGGTCATCCTTGCGCCCCGAATGATCCACCGCACCATATTGAAAAATAAATGTCGCTATTATCGAAAGCGTTATCATTTTGCTGTTGATTTTTTTATGGATCAATACGAGCTTTATAATCGTCTTATTACCCGAGGAATCATAAAATTCAGCCAAAAAGAACTGAAGAAATTGCAATTAGATCACCTTTTAACAGAAGTTGAGGAAAGTCTTTCAATGAAAACCGAGTATGGCGATCTTTGCGCCTTTATCAGCTTATCATATCTTTTAAAAACGGCAGAAAACTATTATGCCCGTCATCAAAATCAAGAAATACCCGTAAAAGACGAAACTGTTTCACGGATCATCCAATATATCGACGACCACATTGCATCTGAATTAAGCTATAAAAAAATTGCCGACCATTTTTGCACCTCGGAGAAAAATATTTATCGGATATTCAAAAAAGGCTCCGGCTTCTCGCTGGCAAAATATATCACTCAACGGCGGATTATCCGCGCCAAGCACATTCTTAACCAAGGTGGCACCGCTTATGAAGCCGCTGTTGCAACGGGTTATAAAGATTATTCCGTGTTTTACCGCAACTTCATCAAAGAAACAGGCGTAGCACCCACGCGTTTTATCTTAAAAAACAAGTGATATTCGGTATGACGCCGTGAAAAGACCGAGAAATAATCACATCAGGTTAAAAACTATACCTAAAAACAAATACCGCAGACGTAAATCTGCGGTATTTTAATTATTTTACCCATTTAGGCTGTGTGGGTAAAAGTGTTTCAAAATATGCAATATTTTTTTGTTCCATTTCACCTGCGTAAGTGCCGTTTAAAAACGCCTCCATACACTCGGGAAATTTTGCCCACGACTGCGCCTCTTCATCAGGACAGATGGGATAAAACAGCGCGCCGTTTGCTTTTGCGGCATCACGGTCACCGGGGGCATCACCTATCATAAGCACGTGTCCCTCTTCGTATTGGTCTTTAATAGCAGCAATTATCTCTTTTTTACTTCCGCTTTCCTGCCCTTCAACAGAAGAAACAAGCTTTAAAAGATCATGCTCGCCCCATTCGCGCTCAAGAGCAAGCTTTTGTGTTGCAGATACGATAACGATATCAGCATACTCTGAAAGCTTTTCAAGATTTTCTCTGACATACGGAAAAGGCGGTACACCGTGTACAAGCTCGCCAACACGTTCATTTACGTTTATCGACCATTCAAGCGCCGTTCTTATTTCATCCGATTCGGGATGCTCTTTCAGATACGCTTCAAGGCCTGCGTTACTGAGCGGATTTCCGTCAGCAATATATTTGCGCAGTTCGGTAAGAGCAGGAGGTGTAAAGTTACGTTCCTTTACTTCCTTACGCTCCGCCAGAACCTCAAGAGATTTAAGGAGTGAAAGCAGGCGGTGAATACCTCTGTACGACGAATAAAGGTTTGAAAAATCCCACGCATCACGAGCGTATTTGGAAACAGCCTGCAGACCGAAATAGTTTATGTACGCAGGACAAAAGCACTCCTTATGCTTAACCTCCATAGTATCAAAGGCACAACCGTCGGAGTCTATACATACAAGAAAGGGTTTAGTTGCTTTCATTTGGTTTCTCCTTATAATACATACTTTTCAAGTGCCTTTGCAACACCGTCACAGGTATTGAGGTCTGTAACTGCATCGGCAATATCTTTGATCTCCTGCGGTGCGTTGCCCATAGCAATACCGAGACCGCATTTTTTAATTATCTCAACGTCACTGCTGCTGTCACCCATTGCAAGCGTTTCTTCATAAGAAATACCAAGTTCGTTAAGGATGGCATCAGTTGCTTTTATTTTATCAAGCGTATAATGTGAAAATTCAAGGTTGGGACCTGCGCCGGGTCTTGTGTGCTTTATAAAGCCTGTCTCTGTTACAGCATCGTAAATTTCCTGCTGCATGCTTGCAGGAATACCGTATATATTCATTTTTTCAATGCCGATGTTATTATTTAAGAAATATTCAGACGGCTTTTCAACTGCGGTAAAGCAGTTATCACGCATGTACCAGATATGATGCTCAGGCATAACTGCCATATCGAAATTATCAGATACAGCTTTTTCAAAATATATTGTGGTATTTGCCGCAACCTCATTATAAAGCCCCTTACCTTCAAGCAGGCTCCACAGCTTTGCAGACTGATCTGCAGGAATAAGATCTTCATAAAGGCTTGTATTTGTCTCACGGTCATATGCGCGGGCACCGTGCGCCGTAACAAAATAGCGAAGACCCTTCTGCGTTAAAAGCTGAGGCGGTAACATATCGTAAACTCTGCCTGTACAGGGAATTACGTGAATACCTTTCTCAATTGCTTTTTGTATTGCGGACATGTTACGGACAGAAATTGCGACCTGGCTTTTTCCAAGCACGGTTCCGTCCATATCCAGTAGAATAGCGCGAATTTTCATATTATATGCTTCCTTTCAGTGATAATATTTAATTATACACTTTTAATAAAATAATGTCAATATAACAAAAAATCTCACGCCTCAAGTAAGGTGTTGTGAAAATCAGAATAACAGATGCAAACACAATTAAAAAACCGGCTTGTCGAAACAAGTCGGTTTTATGGTGCGGGTAACAGGGGTCGAACCTGCATGAAATCGCTTTCACTAGAACCTGAATCTAGCGCGTCTGCCAATTCCGCCATACCCGCATATTTAAAGTAATAAGTAATGGGTAATAGGTACAAAGTATTTTTAATGCTCAAATATGATAACACATTTATTTTGTTAAGTCAATATGCTAAATAAAAAAATGAGGCTTCCCAAAAGGAAGCCTCACGGTTTTATTACATAAGTGAGTTGTAAAGAGCTGTTATCTCTTCAACGCTTGTGTCACGCGGGTTACCGGGACGGCAAGCATCGTCAAACGCTGACTGTGCAAGGAATGCAATATCCTCAGGCTTAACGATATCTTTAAGGTCTGCGGGAATACCAACGTCTGCAGAAAGCTTTTTAACAGCGTCGATTGCTGCCTTTCTGTATTCCTCCTGTGTCATATCGTCAACACCCTTAACGCCCATTGCACGAGCGATTTCACGGTACTTCTCGCCTGTTGCTTCAGCGTTGTATTCGATAACTGTTGGGAGAATAATAGGGTTTGCTACACCGTGTGGTGTATCGTAAAGTGCGCCGAGTGGGTGAGCCATTGAGTGAACGATACCAAGACCAACGTTGGAGAAGCCCATACCTGCAACGTACTGACCAAGAGCCATATCTGCTCTGCCTTCCTTAGTGTTTTCAACTGCACCGCGGAGGCTTCTTGCGATGATTT
>JAZPZR010000114.1:0-3264 GCA_045544795.1 Eubacteriales bacterium | reverse complement strand
TACATGTTGTAGAATGGAGTTGATCTTATGGAAAATATTCAGATGGGAGTTATCGAATCGCGTTTTGCCGATATTATATGGCAAAACGAGCCTATTTCATCGTCTGAGCTGTCAAAACGCGCTGAAGAAATGCTTGGTTGGAAAAAGACGACCTCCTTTACCGTGCTCAAAAGGCTTTGCAACAAGGGTCTTTTTGAAAACAACAAGGGTACTGTCACGTCGATTATCAAGCGTGACGAGTTTTATTCAGGACAGAGCAGGCAGTTTGTAAACGACACCTTCGGCGGCTCTCTCCCCGCATTTATTGCGGCTTTTACAGGTAATAAAAAGCTGACCGAGGATGAAATTGAGGCTTTAAAGCGTCTTATCGAGGAAAACTGATATGGAATATTTTTTCTTAAAAATAGTCAACATGAGCATTACGGCATCATGGGTAATACTTGGAATTATTATTCTGCGTTTACTGCTTCGTAAAGCGCCAAAACGGTTTTCGGTCGCCATGTGGGTAATTGCAGGTCTTCGGCTTGTCATCCCGTTTTCAATAGAGAGCATGTTTTCTCTGATACCGAGCACGCAGACACTCACCGAGGGTGAATTTTTTGATGCAACACCCACAATTCAAACGGGCGTTTCATCGCTCAACATGGCGGTAAATCCGTTCATCACAGAGCAGTTTGCGCCAAACCCTGTGGCAAGCGTAAATCCTTTACAGGTATACACATTTATCGCGGGTTGGGCTTGGGTTATCGGCATGGTACTGCTTGTCATTTACGCGGCGGTATCTTATATAAGACTGCGCTTTCGTGTGCGTGAGGCGGTAAGCATAGGAAACAGAACCTACATCTGTGACCGCATCGAGTCCCCTTTTATTTTGGGAATTATAAAGCCGAAAATATATCTCCCCTCCGACATAAGCGAGCAGGATATCGTGTTTGTGACAGAGCATGAAAACGCGCATCTCAAACGGCTTGACCACATATGGAAGCCTATCGGTTTTTTGTTACTCATTCTCCATTGGTTTAACCCGCTTGTGTGGGCGGCGTACATTCTTTTATGCCGTGACATTGAGCTTGCATGTGACGAGCGTGTTATCGGCGAAAAAGACGTCGAATATAAAAAGAGCTATTCTAACGCGCTTATAAGTTGTTCAGGTAAAAGAAGATACGTCTCTGCATGCCCGCTTGCTTTTGGTGAAACGGGAATAAAGGCAAGAATTAAAAACGTACTCAGCTTTAAAAAGCCTACGATATGGGTAATATGCGCGGCAATTTTAACGATAACAGTACTTGCTGTATGCTTTCTTACCGACCCGCACAGTATTAAGGGTATTCAGAATCAGGTAAAGGGCGGAGATGCGGATATTAAGGTCACATCTGCAGAGCTTGACGGAATTTCGCCATACATTGAGATAGAGCGCAAAAACCATCTTGACACCGACATGCAGTACGGAGAGGAATACTACATCTACAGAAAAGTTAACGACAAGTGGATAGACTGCCGTATTACAGATAATTACGTCTATCATCTGACGCTGTCGACACTGGGTTCAAAACACGTCAGAAAACAGCGGTTTTATCTGTCAGATCAGGATATGGCGCAGACAGGCAGATATAAGATAGAGGTCTTTTTTAACGAAGATGGCAAGCAAGAGCAAAGCGCATGGGTAGAGTTCGACCTGACAAAGCCTGTTAAAGCAGTTATGCTAAAGGATATCGTAGGAAAAGAGATCGTATACTCGGACGGCTCATATTCTTACGTTCCCACAGAAGCAAACTTTAAATTCCGCCTGCAAAATGGCATGAATTTATTAAAGGTCGGCGAGGATACCGATTACAGCTACCTCGGTGTTTTAGAAGAGATAACGCTTTCTAAAGCGACCTTTGACAACCGAATCTTCTGGGAGAAACCAAAAGGTATGCGCGAAAACAACAAACGCGCATGGCAGCTTCTTGCAACTGTTAACGGAGTTGAAAGACTGTATATGCTGCTTGAACAGAAAAACGGTGAGTTTTATTTTTGCGAAGGGTATTACGGATTAAACCTGACAAATCCGAAAACGGATGACAATTCGCAGATTCGCTTTATCTACAAGGTGGATATGGACGTGCTGTTCTTCAAAGACGAAACGGTGCTTCCCACGACAGATCTGTTTGAAAGCTTTGAATACACCGACAAGGACGGGTGTGTGCGCTCGCTCAAGCTTTTCCACGACGGCACGTTTTCACTTAACGAGCATATATACTCAAGCTACTTTAATCACGGAACTTATTATTTTGCAGAGAACAAGCTGTTTTTACACACCTTTGCAAAGGACAGGGTCATCGTATTTGACATAATAGATTACAGCACTATCAAGTTTAATCTGACCGATTCAATGGGTATAACGGCAAACACGTTGCCCGACGGTGCGGAGTTTAAACTGACGTCTCTTTCACCCACCACGTCAGGTTCGGGTATATTTTAAAAAGGCTGATTTCTCAGCCTTTTTTATTTGGTTAGAATTCTTGCAAGAGGCGGTCTGTGCACAACCATTGCGGCTTTGGGACAAAACTCCTGACAGCAAAAGCAACGTATACATTTTTTACGGTCAATGACAGGCTTTTTATCCTTCATCGTTATTGCATCGGCGGGGCAGACCTTATCACATTCACGGCATCCCACACATTTGGAAGGAATAAGCTTGGGATAAGAAGCAAGTGCTTTATCGGCAATACGCGAAAACACCTTACCGAAAAACTGCTCGGAATCACGGCTGAAGCGCAGGCTTCGTGTGGTTTTTACAAGGTGATAGTCAGTTATAAGAAAATCAGAAAGCTTACCGCCCACAACATTAAGCTCTTCCACATTCTCGCAGACAAGTCCCCTGCGCATTGCGGCAACAAGAGTCGGAACTTCTTTGGGCGAAAGACCGATAACTGCAGCGCCCACAAGGTCGGCGGCATGCGGATTTTCCGATGCCATAACCATTCCGATATGACGGGGTGTGCCTGAGGTGGGACCGTTACCCTCCATACCGACAACCGCATCAACAACAGAAAGACGGGGTTTAAAATACTCGTCAAGGTCGATTATCATATCCGCGAAATCGGCAGGTTCGGGAAAACGGTAGTGATATTCGGGCTTGACAGTTCCCGGCACTGCGCCGAACATATTTTTTGCCGCACCGCTCATTGACATCATTCCGTGAGTTTTGAGCTTGCAGAAATTTATTATTTCATCGCAGTTATCAAGCCAGCCTGTATAGCTGAAGGTTTTACAGACGCG
>JAZPZR010000113.1:0-2377 GCA_045544795.1 Eubacteriales bacterium | reverse complement strand
GTAATATTTTCAATTATATTTATTTTCAGCATACTATTTCTTTATTTATTCTTTGACAAATACATATTTAAGATATATAATAAAGAAAAACGACAGGGTGATTTAAATTGATTTTTTCAAAAGATATTGTTCCAATGTGTTTATATTGCGAATACGGTAAAAGGATAATTGCAACAGATGATATTATTTGTAAAAAGAAGGGTATTGTAAAACCTGATTATTGTTGCAAAAAGTTTGTATACACACCTTTAAATCGCAAGCCGCCAAAAAACGCAGTAAAAACGCCCGAATACACAAAAGAAGACTTTACTTTTTAATCAGCAAATTTATTTTGCTGATTTTTTGTATAATTCAAATATACCATCTCAAAATATATCTGAGGTGATAATATATGGAAGATACAATCAAAAAAATAATCGGAAGGCAAATTTTTGACAGCAGAGGCACGCCAACAGTTGAAGCAACGGTAATTCTTAACAGCGGCGTGGCTGCAAGCGCTGCAGTTCCAAGCGGTGCATCAACAGGCAAATACGAAGCTCACGAAAAAAGAGACGGAACCGACGACTATTTCGGCATGGGAGTCATCGGTGCTGTTGACAATATAAATTCTACAATATCATCGGCACTTGAAGGCGAATCGGTTTTTGATCAATATGAGATTGACAAAATAATGTTGGAAGCAGACGGTACACCTGATAAGTCAAACCTCGGCGCAAATGCATTACTTGCAGTTTCTCTTGCGGTAGCAAGAGCAGGTGCATATTCTGCCGATATTCCTCTTTTTGAGTATCTTGGCGGTATAAATGCTGTAACACTCCCCGTTCCAATGATGAATATATTAAACGGAGGAGCACACGCATCAAACAATATCGATATTCAAGAGTTTATGATAATGCCAATCGGCGCACAATGCTTTGAAGATGCAATGCGAATGTGCACCAACGTATACGTCAATTTGAAGAAACTGCTCAAAGAAAAAGGCTTGTCTGTATCTGTCGGTGATGAGGGAGGTTTTGCCCCGGATCTTAATTCTGATGAAGAAGCTCTATCACTTATAACTCAGGCGATCGAAAGCAGTAATCTGATTCCGGGATACGACGTTTCGATTGCACTTGATATTGCGTCAAGTGAATGGCTAAATGAAGACAAATACTTTCTGCCAAAGAAGAAAGAGATTATTACAAGTGAGCAGCTGATCGATCACATAATTCAACTGAAAAATAAATATCCCATAGTTTCTGTTGAGGATCCGCTCGGCGAAACGGATTTTGAGGGATTTACGGAAATCACAAAAAAATCAGGAATTCAGATTGTCGGTGACGATCTTTTTGTAACTAACGTCAAAAGACTGCGTTACGGCATTGAAAACAAATCTGCCAACGCAATTCTTATCAAACCTAATCAGATAGGCACTCTTTCAGAAACACTTAAAACAATAAGAGTTGCTCAGCAAAGCGGTTATAATACCGTTATTTCACACAGAAGCGGTGAAACTGCCGATACCTTTATTGCTGACCTTGCGGTTGCTGTAAATTCAGGGCAGATCAAAACGGGTGCACCGGCAAGAAGTGAGCGTGTTGCAAAATATAACAGATTATTACAAATCGAGCTGTCCCTCGGCAATAAAGCCGTCTATTCAGCCGAAAGAATAATAAAGCATTAAAGGAAAATAACATGAGTTTTTACGACAAGGTATACAATGCTGTAAAACAAATCCCGTATGGAAAAGTAGCAACCTATGGGCAAATTGCCGCAATATGCGGTTCGCCGCGGGCATCAAGGGCAGTCGGATATGCACTTCATTTCAATCCCGATCCGTCTTCGATACCCTGTCATCGCGTTGTAAACAGATTCGGGTGTCTTGCTAAATCGTATGCTTTTGGCGGAATAGAACAGCACAAGCATAGACTTATGCAAGAAGGCGTTAAAGTCAGTGATGATAACGTTGTAGACTTGTCAGAATACCTTTGGAAACTATAAAAATCACAGCGACATTTATTCTTTTGTCGCTGTGATTTCTTCTATTATATTATCTGATATCAGTCTTCCCCATTCTTTTAATATAGAATCACTTATTATATTCCATCTGCATCTGGGAACATTTTTCTCCAGCTCATCTATCAGTTCTTCCTGCGCATAAGTATCATCGTTTAAAACGTAAATACAAAAATACATTTCGTTTTTATATTCATACAACTCGCTCTTTTTTATGTTTACAGGTTTTCGATTTATTACGCTGACCATATTAAAAAGTCTTTCCGGCTGTGTAATTTTAAATATGTACATATCCACCTCATTTTCATCCGTTTTATCCTTTTAATATGAAATTCTAGTTATAATAATATAATATGTGTCCGATTCGCCGTTGACAACTTCC
>JAZPZR010000112.1:0-8882 GCA_045544795.1 Eubacteriales bacterium | reverse complement strand
CAACTCATACTCACAGCTCGGCAACAAGACCGCTATTCCATCTACCGTGCCCGTTCCGATAATGAAGGGTGCAAAAGATGTAAAGGTCGGCAACTTTTACTCTGTTGTTCTCACCTTAAACGGCGAGGTGCTGACAGCGGGTCTTAACGAAAAAGGTCAGCTTGGCAACAGCGGTGAAGCGTTCAAGGCAGAGCTTGTGCCGATACTCAGCGGTGTGCAAAAAATTGATATATGCGGCGACACCTGTGCTGCCCTCACCTACAGCGGCGAGCTTTTCGTGTGGGGCGATAACACTTCCTGCAAGGCAGGTGTTACAGGCGAGGCTATACTCCCCGCGCCTGTAAAGCTTGCAGACAATATTTTTGATTTTGCACTTTCGTCAGATTCGGTTATAATGCTGGATAACAAACGAGATATTCTTAAAACTTCCTTTAACGGCGCACTGGTTAATATCGCTCCCGCGGTAACATTTAATGCTAAGATGCCTGCTGTTAATACAGAAAATACACAGGTAAATCCCGATACTTCAACTGATGCTGCATAAAAAATTTAAAAAAATCAAAAAAACACTTGCAATTGGTGTTTTGGCATGGTATAATGTGTCGGTCTAATGAAACAAACATAAAAGAGGTGAAAGAAATGAGAGAGGGTATCCATCCCAATTACGATAAAGCTGTTGTTAAATGTGCATGCGGCGAAACTTTTGAGACAAGATCCACAAAGAAAGAGATCAGAGTTGAAATCTGCTCAAAGTGTCACCCCTTCTTCACAGGCAGACAGAAGCTGGTAGATTCCGGCGGTCGTGTCGACAAATTCAAGAAGAGATACAATCTTGTATAATCAAAATCAAGCCAACGAAAATTATTTCGCTGGCTTTTTTTCTTTTAACGGGAGAAAAATATGGAAATCACACACATAATATGGGATTTTAACGGCACGGTACTCGACGACGTACATATGGCGGTTGCCGCGGTAAACGACATGCTCTTATCACGCGGGCTTAAAACAACGAACGTTGAAATTTACAAAGATACGCTTGCCATGCCGCTTACTGAATATTATAAAACGGTAGGAATATACTGTGATGATATAGCAAAACTTTCGCTTGAGTTTCGAAACTGTTGCGCAAAGCACCCCGAACTTGCAAAAATTGCAGACGGGGTTAAGGAAGTAATTGCATATGCGAAAGAACGCGGGATAACAAACGTGCTTATGTCGTCACTTTATCACCCGCATCTTATTGAAGAGGTGGAAAGGTACGGCGTTGCCGATTGGTTTGACGAAATCATCGGTCTTTCGGACAGAAACCTCGGTTCAAAGCAACACAACGCACTTGCTTACATAAAAAAACACAGGCTAAACGCAAATAATATTCTTTTTATCGGTGATATAATAAGCGATTCACAGATGGCTGAGTCGGTAGGCGGTCAGACCGTGCTTATATCAAACGGTCATATGAGTTATGAGCGTTGCAAAAAACAAACGGAGAATACGTATGAAAATATCAGAGACGTTATCGGATATATTGAAAAAGCATAGACCTTTTTACATCACGGGACTTTTAATTATTCTTATTTCACCGATACTTGACACGTTGTTTCCGCACCTTGCATTTCTTATGCAATTTCTGTCTTTCACGGGTATTTGTATTATTGCTTACGGATTACTGCTATATATGGAAGAAAAGGGCATAAGAATTGCAAAAATACTGCGCATTACGTCGCACGTACTTATAGCATGCTTTATTATCAGCCTTATAATCATTGAATCCATAATTATTTCAAACAGTAAAACTACAGCCACAGACAGCGACTGTATTTTTGTGCTCGGATGCGGACTGAGGGGTGACGAGCTTACGCTTATGGGTAAAGCGCGCGCGGATTCTGCAATAGATTACCTCAAAACAAATCCGAATTGCAAAGCGATACTGTGCGGCGGTCAGGGAAACGGTGAAACAATAACCGAAGCAGAGGCACTTTACAGATACATTGAAAAAGCAGGCATTGAATCAGAGCGTCTTTTCAAAGAGGAACGTTCTACGGACACTAGACAAAATATAGTCTATGCAAAGCAGATCGTTGAAATAAACGGACTTAATCCGCCTACCGACAAGTTTGCAGTCGTTACAAACGATTTTCACCTTTACAGAGCTGTTATGATCTCAAACAAAGCGGGCTTTGAAAAGGTTGAGAAGATAAATGCGCCCACTCCGAAGCTTCCGTTTTTACGCACCTGCATGTATCTTCGTGAATATTTTTCATTAATGCTTGAATTTTTAAACATTTAGCGCATTTTTTTAACTTTTATAACTTTACAAAACACATAAATTATACTATAATAGTATTATGCGTAAAAAAGGATACACGTTTTTTAAAAGCCTATACAGTGACAGCGCAGATTCTGTTATATGCGTAGACAAAGAATTAAATATAGTTTTCGCAACAGACAGTGTATACTCTATTTTCGGCACAGATCACAAAAGCTTTTCTCACATATCATACGTTTTGCCGATGCGGTATTGCTATTTACTGCAGGACACTGTTAAAGAATCCAAAACTTCCGCTTTTATATCGAGAAACGTTATTGACGGTAACGAATATAAATTTACAGTCATCCCCTATCCTGTGGATGATGAACCGTATTTTTTAATCTCACTCAGTCTGGTTTCGGCCAAAAGCAATCCAAAGCAAGAGGAATTTATTGACCTCACTCTGAAGATCGCCGAAAAAGAGCTTGCTCAGTGCACCTCATCAATAGTTTCTGCATGTGATGAGATAGATAACAACAAACGTACGCGGATAATCAGTTCGATAAGAAGAATACGCAAGCTTTTTGACAGCTTTTATACGGTGATGAGTAAAAACAGTACCGATAAAGAGGCAGGCGTTATTGACCTTAACAGATACTTTATGTTTTTCATTGAGACGGTATACCGTTTTATCGGCTATGAAAAAGCGGATATTCGCTTGATTCCGTCGTCACAGTCAACATGTGTACGCATCACACAGCAGGCGCTTGATATAATATGCTGTAATGCGATTGCAGCCACAGTCAAAAACACACTTAAATCAAAGGCAACTATTTCAATTGCGGTCAGCAGAACACAAGACGGTTGTTTGATTTTATTTTCCGATAACGAGCCGGGTTCACACTCTGCAGACAGTGAAAACTCTCTGCTTTCATTTGCACTTATGGAAAAGCTGACACGGGATTTTGACGGAAGTTTTTTCGTTTCGGATGATTCAAGGCTCGGCACGACAATTGCAATATCATTCCCGCAGTCAACTGTCACGGACGTTCTTTACAGTCCTGAGGAGTTTGACACGGAAGGAATTTTTTCTACCTTTGCAGTTATGCTGTCGGACATTTAATTTGTTAATTTTATTTTGAAGGGATAGATGGGTATGAAGGTTTTAGTAACAGGCGGTGCAGGCTACATTGGTTCACACACTATTGTAGAACTGCTCAACAACGGACACGAGGTTGTTGCATTTGATAATTTTTGCAACAGTAAACCTGAAAGTCTTAAGAGAGTAAAGACTATAACAGGCAAGGACTTCAAGTTTTATGAAGCAGATATGCTTGACAAGGATGCTCTTAATAAGATTTTTGACGAGAATGAGATCGACGCTGTAATTCATTTTGCAGGTCTTAAGGCAGTCGGCGAAAGCTGTCAGCTTCCTATTCTCTATTACAATAACAACATTACAGGTACACTCAATCTCGTACAGGTAATGGAAGAGCACGGTGTAAGAAACATTGTTTTCTCATCATCTGCTACAGTTTACGGCGATTCAAAGGTAGTTCCCGTTAAAGAGGATTTCCCTGTAGGCAACGCTACAAATCCTTACGGCTGGACAAAATATATGCAGGAGATCATGCTGACTGACCTGCAGAAAGCAAACCCCGATTGGACCGTAACACTTCTTCGTTATTTCAATCCCGTCGGCGCACACGAAAGCGGTCTTATCGGTGAAGACCCGCAGAACATTCCTAACAATCTTGCGCCTTACATTTCACAGGTTGCTATCGGTAAGCTTCCCAAGCTCCGCATTTTCGGTAACGATTATAACACGCACGACGGCACAGGCGTACGTGACTTTATCCACGTAACAGACCTTGCTATCGGTCATATAAAGGCTCTTGCCGCATCTGCTACCAAAAAGGGCGTATTCATTTACAATCTCGGTACAGGTACAGGCTACAGCGTGCTTGATCTTGTAAAGGCTTTTGAAAAGGCTAACGGTGTTGAAATTCCCTACGAGGTAATTGAGCGCCGTCCCGGTGACGTTGAGTCACTTTACGCTGATCCTACCAAGGCAAAAGAGGAGATCGGCTTTGTTGCAACGCGCGGTATTGAGGATATGTGCCGCGACCTCTGGAACTGGCAAAAGAAAAACCCGAGGGGTTTTGACGCATAATAAAAAACAAATCCCTAAATCGCTTGATTTAGGGATTTTTTGAGGAAACAGAATGGAAATACTTGCACCTGTCGGTGGACAGGAACAACTCATAGCGGCGGTACGAAACGGTGCAAACGCCGTATATCTTGGAACAAAAGATTTTAACGCAAGGCGAAATGCTGATAACTTTGACGATGCGACACTTATCGAGGCGGTGGAATACTGTCACGCGCGCGGTGTCAAGGTTTACGTTGCCCTTAATACCGTAATCACGGACAGTGAGATATCTCAGGCTGTAAAAACAGTCACAGCAGTAGCAAGAGCAAATGTTGACGCAGCTATCATACAGGATCTTGCAGTTCTTAATATCGTAAAGACCGTATGCCCCGACATGCCGTGTCACGCATCAACACAAATGAGCATACATAATGCAGACGGGGCAAAAATGCTTGAAAAGCTTGGATTTTCAAGAATAGTGCCTGCACGTGAGCTATCACTTGAAGAGTTAAAGGTCATTCGAGCGGGCACATCGCTTGAGCTTGAGGTTTTTGTTCACGGCGCACTTTGCATGAGCGTTTCAGGGCAATGCTATCTTTCAAGCATACTCGGCTGCAGAAGCGCAAACCGCGGTCTTTGCGCGCAGCCTTGCCGTCTTGATTTCAAGCACGGCGAAAAATCACACGCTCTTTCGTTAAAAGATCTTTGCGCCGTTGACATGCTCTCGGAGCTTGAAAAGGCGGGAATAAATTCAGCCAAGATCGAAGGGCGCATGAAAAGGCCCGAATACGTTGCAGAGGCTGTAAAAGCATGCAAAAACTCACTTTGCGGCGATGAGGTCGATTATAAAAAGCTTCAGGCTATCTTTTCGAGGAGCGGATTTACAAAAGGGTATCTCACCGCAAAAAGAACGCCCGATATGTTCGGCTACAGAACAAAGGAAGACGTTGTATCGGCGGCGCCCATTCTCAAAGAGATCGCAAACGGCTACAGAAACGAGCTTCCTCTTATTGCGGTCAACATGCATATGACTGTAGAAAAAGACCGTGAAATGAAGCTTACCGTAACAGACGGAAAAAATACCGTTACGGTTTTGGGTGCTATCCCCGAACCCGCTTCCTCAAAGCCTGCAGATTCCGACAGCGTAACACGCTCGCTTATCAAATGCGGCGGCACACACTATTTTGCAAAAGATGTCAAAGTCTCTGTTGACGACGGTCTTTTTGTCCCTGCATCTGCGGTTAATGAAATGCGAAAAAACGCATTGGAACTGCTTACCCAAAAGCGTATTCAAAGAGACGCATACAGGATAAACGATTACGTAATCCCTGCAACCGATAGTATTTCTGTTACTCGCGAGCCGTTACTCTACGCAAGGTTTGAAAAGCTTTCGCAGGTTGTTGACGGGTACGATAAAATGATAATCGACTATAACGAGCTATACTCTGACAAGGAGTTTTGCAGAAAGTACGGTGACAAGGTGATAGCAGAGCTTCCTGCGCTCATGTTTTCAAAGGGCTCTGTTTTGGAAAGGCTGGCAGAGTTAAAGCATCTTGGCATCGATACTGTATACGCGCCCAATCTTTATGCAATTAACGTTGCAAAAGAGCTTGACTTTAAAATCATGGGCGGATTCGGTCTTAACATAAACAACAGTGTCGCGCTTTACGAGTACGCAAATCTTGGACTTGACAGCACCGAGATTTCCTTCGAGTGCTCACTTGAGCGCTTTGACAGACTGAAAAAGCCTATCCCCTGCGGACTTATTGTTTACGGGAAAATGCCTCTTATGACCTTCAGGGCATGCCCTGTCAAAAGTGAAAGCGGTTGCGCGGACTGTGACGGCCATCAGAAGCTTGTTGACAGAATGGGTATTGAAATGACGGTGCTTTGCAAAGATAAAAAGTATTCACGTCTGTTAAACCCGCAGCCGATATACATGGGAGATAAGCTGCCTCAATTTAAAAACGCAGCTTTTACCGTTGCATATTTTACCGACGAATCAAAAAGAGAATGTGAGGCTATAACAAGGCTCATAAAATCAAAAGGCGGTTTCAGAGGCAAATTTACAAGAGGTCTCTACTATAAAGAAATAAAGTAGAGGGATATCCCTCTACTTTATTAGTTTGTTGTAATAATATACCGGCATAGCACTCCAGCCGTGGCAAAGACTTCCTGCATTATGGAAGTCGCGCTCGCCGTCCTCTGTCTCCCAGAAGGACGTTGCGCCGCAGTCAAGCATTCTCTTATAACGGGTATCAATATCGTCAAGCACGTAATCCTTATACTTTTGCTCATCGGTTTTTAAAAGAGCATCATACTTAAAGGTAAGCATGCTGAGTGTAACAGGTGTCATACCGTTGTTTCTGTCAGCAAGCGCCGAAGCAATCGCGACGTTATCCTTTGCGGCGCCGCAGAGAATACAAAGTGAGTTGACAAGCTCACTTACACGTGAATCTTCATTGGTATTGACGTAAAGTCCGCGTGATTCATCAAAGAATTTATCGTGTATTGCAGCGTTGATCTTATCGGAAATATAAGTATAATCAAGATTTTTGCCGATAGCATCGGATATTTTTTGCATATTCTGAAGTGCAAGCGAGATAAGGCAGTTGAGCGCGCAGTCAGTCGACCTGCTTATTTCAAGTCGGGGTCTGCCGTCAAGGCCTTCGCGCCATTCATAAAAGTTCCAATACTCAACACCTGTAAAATTAGGTGCAAGACCGTCAAAAAGTCTGCCTGTAAATACGTTAAGAAGCGACTGAAGCTTGGGAAATATCTCCTTCGCAAGCGTTATATCACCCGAATACTCCGTATATTCCCACACCTCTGTAAACCAATGCAGACAAAACGACGGAATAGTAAGGTTATTTGCGCTCGGCGTACATATTGAAAGCTGACCGTCCGCGCGGTCATCCTGCGCCATAAGGTAAAGTGCTGCGCGCGGAAATTCATACTCCTCAAACGCATAGTAACCGCATATCATCTGATTACGGCTATCCATTGCGTAATGAGCCTGCTCACGCCAGGGGCAATCCTCATAATGATCATGCATGCAAAGTTCAAGCGTACGGTAGGAAACCTCACAAATTTTGTTTCTGAGCTCGTTTTTAAAGTCAAAAGGCTTCTTTTTAAGCGGATAGTCGCAGGGTCTCACTGTAAGGCGGTTCACCTTTACAGGACTTTCGGCATGAATTTCAAGATAACGGAGACCGAATCTGCGGAAATAGTTGATATAATCGGTAACACCCTCACCTATTGTAAGCTCAACAGAGAAATCGCGGGCACCTATTATACGGCGTACACATCCGTCAACGATATGCTCACCAAACGTTACGGTAATATGCTGTTTTACGGGAGAAACAACACTTAAATCAAGGTAACCGACTGTTTCTCTGCCAAGGTCATACAAAAAGTAGGTGTCATTTTCCGATTTAATGCAGGTGCTGTTTGCGGGGTCGCTTATAATAAGCTTTTTTACAGGGCGCGGAAGCAGGTTAACGGGTGTATCATATGCAAAACTGTCTGCATAGGGTGTATCGGTATTTGCAGTTACATCAAAATCAAACCCGAAACCGATCTGATCGGTTATATCCTTACATCTGTTTTGCACAAACGACGGGTTGAGGCGCGACTGTGTTTTTGAATCTGAAACTGCGAGAACATCATTGCCTGATGTGATTTTAAAGCAGAGCTTAGGGTCACCCACAAAATAGCTCATATTTGACTTACCGTAATACCACACGGTGATATCAACACGGTTTTTGCCTGTTTTACAATATTTCGTGATATCGACAGTATCTGATATTTTATAGTAAGGAAAGTCGGGATACTGACCGCTTTCAACAAAAGCTCCGTTTATGTACAGAGTATAATTAGAATCGGCAGAAAGCTCAATTTCCGCCTTGTTACCGTTGAAATCAAACTCTGTATAAAAATCGGCATACATGTCCTGATGGACATCTTTATTCACCCATATCCACTTCATAGCGCATCTCCTAAAGTTTAATAGTTACATTATATTACTGTATTATTTTAAAGTCAATTAAAAGGGGTTAAAATGATTTATTTTATTATCATTTCTGCAGTTGCAGTTATTATTACGTTATACGATAAGTTTGCATCAAAGTACATAAGGCGCGCCCGCATTCCCGAAGCGATGCTTTTAGGCGTAAGTCTTGCGGGCGGAAGTGCCGCCATGCTTATTACCATGCTGACAATACGGCATAAGACGAGAAAGCATAAATTTATGATCGGAATACCGTTTATAATAATCCTGCAGGTTATTATTTTGGCTTCATTAAAAAAGTTCAGCATTTTATAGCTGAACTTTTTTTAACGTAGGTTAAAAGGTCAAATCCGAACCTGTTTTAAAAAGGCGGATTTTCACTTTTACTATGTTAAAATACTCGTAAATCCGTCAGGATTTACTGCGTTTTGTGCCTTGTAAAATCAAAAATCCGCACTTTTTAAAATCTGCGA
>JAZPZR010000111.1:0-6272 GCA_045544795.1 Eubacteriales bacterium | reverse complement strand
ATGTTAAAATACTCGTAAATCCGTCAGGATTTACTGCGTTTTGTGCCTTGTAAAATCAAAAATCCGCACTTTTTAAAATCTGCGACCTCTAATCTAGCAGATTTCGAGGGATTTTTGATTTATTCAGGCGCAGGCAGGCTGGCGCCTTACAAGAATGAATAGGTTAAAAAGCACCGAAATATGCAGATTAGAGGCAGGTTCCAATTTGACCTTTTAACCTAAGGTCAAAGCTGAGGTCAACAAGGTATTTTACGCGCTCCTCCTCAACGCTTCCGTCAAGACAGACGGTTATCCAATGATTTTTGTTCATGTGATAGCCTTTAAAAATACCCTTTTCCTGCGTAAGCGTGCCGATAAGCATGGTGTCGCACTTGAGGTTGACGGCGCTCACCGACCCTTCCTCCGAAAGTCCCAGCTTGCACTTTGGGATATCCATAACAAGCGCAAACCACTTTTTGTTATGCTTGTGGCGAAAAACGATGTTATCGTCCTGCCACGGATTGTCACCCGTAACACCGTAACAGTCTTTTATAAAATCAATCAGCTGAGTTTTTGTCATTCCACATCTCCCGCGTCATAAGATTAACGTGACCTGTGCGTGTTTCGTTTAACAGCGGAACCGAAAGCCCCTCTGTCGTATGATGGTATACAAAGCCGAGCTTTTGCTGTACGCGTTTGCTTTTCTCGTTTCCGTCGTAATAACCGCACCATACCGTGCGCATGCCGAGGTCACAAAAAGCATGGCGCAAAAGCTCGCGTGCCGCCTCGGGAATAAGACCCTGACCCCAGAACTCCTTTGCTATCCAGTAGCCAAGCTCACATTCGTCCTCTCTTTCGGTCATGTCGGTATTTTCCCCGCACTTAAGACCGATACTGCCGATAGCCGTGCCGTCCTTAAGACAGACAGCGTAGGTTTCAGGCACCGACAAGACGTTTTTTATAATTTCAAGGCTGTTTTCTACGCTTGTATGCGGCGGCCAGCCCGCAGGATATCCTATATCGCGGTCACTTGCGTATTTATAAAGATTTTCCGCATCGCTCTCCCGCCACTTACGCAGGATAAGCCGTTTTGTTTCGAGTTTCATTTTACTCCTCGTATTTTAAGAAGACACAGGTACCCTCCTCCATATCAAGAGTGATACTGTCTGCATTTTTATAAACCTCACCCGTAAACACGTTTTTGCACGTTACAGGCTCTTTAAGTGTAATTTCAACCGTCTGTGTTTTTTCAGACAAAACGTATATAAATCTGTTATCGCCGTGCACCACGCAGTAAGGCGGCGCATAGGTATGTACACCCGCGCTTTCAAGCATCTTTCTTGCAATTTCAACCGTCAGATCAGAGGGGGAAGCAAAAAGGGTGTGCTTATGACCGTCATTCTCTCTTTTTGCGGTCTTTATATTTCCGTCGGGATAATTTTCAAGAGTGTCAACGCCATCCTCAGCCTTGATTTGTACCAAGGGATAAATATGCTTATCACAACTGCCCTTCGGGTACTCTGTGAGTGAAAAGCCTGTTAGTTTTAGTACATTTTCCAAGCCGTAGCTGTTATCCGCTTTATTTATAATGCCCGCGGTATAATTCCACACGATATGGCAACCCTGCGACGTTTTTTCAATAATTTCTTTTAATTTCGGAATATCGGCATAGTATTCGTTAAGAAAAATTATTATTTTATACTGCGATATATCAATTTCATCAAGATCAGCCGTGCGATAGAGATCAATCGGCACACCGCACTCCTTTATTACAGAGCCGATATGATGAACTGACGCTGTAAGCTCGGAATTGGGGCGCATACGGTGCATTGTGTTTTCATTTACAACAAGAAGCACCTCTGCCGTGCTTTTATGTGTATCACGCTCACTGTACAGCTGCTTGGAAACGCTGTGCATAAGCGCGATCTCATCCTGAATAGCCGCATCGTCAAGCCAGCCGCCGCCGAGGTCCATCCACCAATAGCCCTGATGGTGCATTACGTTTTTTGTAAACTCGCGCCAGTACACCGCCCTTGTCTGATCAAAGTTTTTTGCGGGATAGTCATGCTCGGGACGTGTTATAGTCGTCACAAGATGCGTTCTGTTATCAAGCTCGTCAACCCACAGCTTTTTGCGGTTTATCGAGTTTGTTATTGCCTGACCGAGACCGGGGTCTGTAGGACTTATACGGACGTAGCCCTTGGGACTTGCCACAAAATCTATATAGGGTGAATTTAAAAGGCGGTCGTATGCCGAGTGCTGCATATTGGTGGTTTTTGACTCCTCAAGTATATAGCCGTAAAAACCGCCGACTATCTTATCGGGAACGATATCCTTTACAACCTTACCGAAGCTTTCGAGCGCGTCCATATTGCCCTCACCCTGAAAGATGGAATAGAGGACTGATTTTTCGTCCTGCTCGGTATGGAAAAACATAGTATCAAGGGTGGGTGTGCCGTGCTGGAATTTATGCACGGGCGCGCCGTCCTCTATATAAAAGCGTTCTTTAAGTTCGGGAACAGAATCATAGTCTTTGCCATGGCTTTTTGCATAGTCGATAAATGCCTTGGTAGCGCTGATACCGTAGTCACCCTTATGAAATGGATCGGGCTGCCAGGTGCCCCACTGCGCCGTCTCACCCGACGTGCCGTATGCAATATGGTAACCGATTATATTATCCGCCCACTTTGAATTTTCAACGTGGTTTACAAAACGTTTCAGCGCCTCCGATGCATCCGCTATCCACTTTTTTGAAAAAAAGCTCTGCTGTGCTATCATATCAGTCATTTTAAAGGGATGCGAGCCGTGCGCCTCACTGCCGATAAGCGCAATTATGTCCTCGCGTTTTCTGGGGCCGCAGCCGTATACAAATACGTCGTCGGGGTTTTGCTCACACCAGCCCTCAGGTACGTTTACTTTTATACGCGGAAGAAAAACAAGGTCGGGGCAGGTGGAAAAAATAAGGTCGAAATACTTATCCGTTTCGGTAAAATCGAATTTATCGGGTCCTGTCCAGCCGATAGGAATGATGGACGAATGAACAATTATTCCCTTTTCAAAAAAGGTCTTGTGGCGCTCGGCATTTTTTACGTGAAGATGCCAGCCGCCCGTCTCCTTTTCAAAGCCGAGGCGGGTCCAGAAAATCGGATTTTGTCGGAGATATTCTATCTTTTCCTCAAGCGTCATTTTCTGCAGATCGTTCATGTTTCTTCTCCTTGATTTTTCGGTTAACTGCATTTTATCACAATAGTACGCGTATGTCAAAGGCACCCCACACTTTTTCCCACACTTTTAGTTAAATACTACACCAATTTATTAAAACGGTGTGGTGTTTTAATTATTTTACGGAATTATAATATAGTTATCTTACAGAAGGAGATGTAACCATGAAAAAAAGAATTTTAAGCTTTATTCTTGTACTTGCCGTTATGCTCGGCTGTTTTACAGGCTTTGCATTTGCAGACACGGTCAAGGTCATCGACTGGCTGAATATTACCGATTTAGCCACACCCTGCCCCGGTGAAAAGGCGGACTACACCTATATGTTCTATTGCGGACATGATAATGCTATTAACTATTCCGATCAGAATCCCACTACCTGGAAAAACGGTATTTCCTGGAAGGACTTGACCGAAAACAGATTCCTCGTACCCGACGTTGACACCTTTATCGAGGGGCACGAGTATATGGTCATCGTTGAGACAATGGCGGCGGACGGCTTTGAGTTTTACGTGGCTGACGGCAACAACAACGGCAACAACGTTGATCTCTATTTAAACAGCAAATTCGTACCTAACAGATCGACAAATCAGTACGGCGGAAAAAAATACGCTATTTTTACTTACGAATACGGAGCATGTAAAAAGAAGGCGACAGAGCTTTCCCTGAATTATGAGCGGCCCGTATATAACGGCAAGCTTTCTGACGTAAACATGACCTTCTCTTCCAACCTCAAGGTGCTGGATTCATCATGGACAGAGGACGGCGCCGCTGTAAACGATACCGCGCGCTTTAAGGCGGGCAAGGTGTACAGATACAGCGTTGATCTTATCGCGGCGGACGGCTACGCTTTCCCGCACGTATACAATTACTTTTCTGTTATCGACAGAGACCTGATAACCTTTAAAAAAGGTGATTATGCGATTGGTTGGTCACAGAATTACGATCACACCGATCAGCTTGTAATACACGTGGAGTACGTGTTCCAAAATATCGTTGACACAAACGTAACGCATATTGCCCTGCCCGACATTGATACACCCGTCACAGGCGAAAGACCCGACTTTTTCTTTGAAGAGCCCTACGGCACAAGCGTTGACGGCGTATGGTGGGAGTGCGAAAACATTATGCTTGCCTCAACAGACAAGTTTGAAGCGGGTAAAAAATACACGGTAAATATCGCGCTTGTAGCGGCTGAAGGCTTTAATATGAACCTGACCCATGCAACCGTCAGCGGCAAGAGTGCAACTGTTACTTGGTACGAGCATATTGGTGCGTACGTTGTGACCTATACGTTTGACGCATGCGCAGGCGCTGTTAACAATGTAACGCTTACTTTGGACACACCGCAGGTAGGCAAAGCGCCCTCATATAACGTACCCGGTGTTTCGGGTAATGGCTACGAGGTAAACACACATTCCTTTAACCCATCCTATGAGAAAAACGGTGTGAGATGGTTTGATGTTGTAAACAACAAGCACATGCAAATCGGTGTCACAAGCTCTGTATGTACCGCGGGCGGTGTTTACAGAGTAATGGTCACACTTGCACCGCTTGACGGCTTCAGCTTTACAAGTGACGTTACCGCTACCGTCAACGGCAAAGATGCGTTTGTTGAAAAGCTTGACAACGAGCTTATAAACATCTACTACTATTTCGAGCCGCTCACAGTACCCAATCCCTGTAAAAACGGACACAGCTTTACAAACTACGTATACAACGGTGATGCAACCGTAGAAAAAGACGGCACAAAGACCGCAAAGTGCGACAGATGTGCCGCAACCGATACCGTGACTGCAGAGGGTACAAAGCTTCCTGCGCCCCCGCCTGAGAAAAAGCCTGTTGAAATTGTAGATACCACGAAAATATTTACAGACGTCAAGGCGGGCAAGTGGTACACAAACGCGATAAACTATGCGTACTCACACGGCTTTATCGCGGGTGTGTCTGCTACCGAATTCGGACGCGACGTGCCTGTAACGAGAGGAATGTTTATCACCATTCTTGCAAGAATCGCAGGCGTTGACACATCCAAAGAGGCAAACAAGGTCGAAACCAAATTTACCGACGTAAAAACAGGCAAATACTACACCGCCGCAATAAAATGGGCAAGTGAAAACGGAGTTGTAAGCGGTCTTTCGGACACAGAGTTCGGTCCTGAGGTTGCAATCGAGCGTCAGCAGCTTTGCACGATGATAGTAAACTTTGCAAAGTTTATAAAGGTAGAGCTTACCGCATCGCAGGCGGAGATCGCATTCGCAGACAGCGGCAGCATCCGCAAATATGCAAAGGATGCAGTAAAAGTCTGCCAGAAGGCAGGAATTATTAAAGGCTACACGGCAGACGGTGTTACAACCTTCAAACCGACAAACACCGCAACCCGCGCGGAAGCCGCACAGATACTCTACGTATTCCATAAGGATTTCGTAGCGAAATAAAAATAAAGGGGATGTAAAAATTCTCCGGAACGCAAAAAGCCAGAAAAAACAAGGGAAAAAGAAACTAATAAAATCCTGTAGAACAACAAAATGAAAGAAAAGTGTTGCATTTATAACTTTTATGCAACACTTTTCTCTTTTTTATATGCTTTTTGCTACTTCCAAACCTCGCCACTCGGCGTACCTTTGTACGCCGTCGGGCAAGCCTACGGCTCGGTTTGAAACTTCCGAAAAATTTTTTCTATCCCCTTTTTAAATTGCGGTTTACCGCAAACATATCACATCGAAGATATATCGCTTTTTGTAATAATATTCAAATTGTGGTTTGTCGGTGCGTTTTATAATTACTCCGTAGGGACAAGCCTCCGGATTGTCCGTTTGTTTTGTACGAATGTTGGCGGGAGGATAATATCCTCCCCTACATTCTCCTATCGTTTGTTTGTGCGAATTTATGCGGGGCGTCGAGGACGTCGCCCCCTACAAATTGCGGTTTTACGGGATGGTAAAATTGCCTGAACCGCAAAATACGCACTTGCAAAACCCAGCTCCCTCTGACGAGGGAGCTGTCGCGAAGCGACTGAGGGAGAGAAAAACATAGGAATTACTGCTATTTTGGTCTCTCCCTCCGTCTTTTGC
>JAZPZR010000110.1:0-19871 GCA_045544795.1 Eubacteriales bacterium | reverse complement strand
AAGGACTCACCAGATCAGAGTACATACGGCACATATGGGACACCCCATACTCGGCGACCCCGTGTACTCAAATACAAAAAAATATTCGGAGAAATTCCACCTGCAAGGTCAATGCCTTCATGCTAAATTTATTGAGTTTGTTCACCCAATAACAAACGACGTCATTTCCCTTGACAGCGAAATTCCCGAATATATGAAAGATGTAATTGAAAAACTTAGAAATAATTAAACATGAAAAGACAGAGAGTCCGAAGATTCTCTGTCTTAAACTTGTATTATTGATATTAGAGAAGACTATTGTAAAGAGCAGTGATCTCTTCAACGCTTGTTTCTCTGGGGTTACCGGGACGGCAAGCATCGTCATAAGCGGACTGTGCAAGGAATGCAACGTCTTCGGGTTTAACGATCTCTTTGAGGTCAGCAGGGATACCAACATCAGCAGAAAGTTTCTTAACAGCATCGATAGCAGCTTTTCTGTATTCTTCAACTGTCATATTTTCTGTGCCTTCAACGCCCATAGCAGCAGCGATGTACTTATATTTGTCACCTGTAGCAGGAGCGTTGTATTCCATAACTGTAGGAAGAATGATAGCGTTAGCTACACCGTGGGGTGTATCGTAAAGAGCACCAAGCGGATGAGCCATTGAATGAACGATACCAAGGCCTACGTTTGAGAAGCCCATACCTGCAACGTACTGACCAAGAGCCATTCCCTCTCTACCCTCTGCAGTATTATCAACAGCACCGCGGAGTGAACGGGCAATTATCTCAATTGCTTTGAGATGGAACATATCTGAAAGCTCCCATGCGCCCTTTGTGATATAACCCTCAATAGCGTGTGTAAGAGCATCCATACCGGTAGCTGCTGTAAGACCCTTGGGCATTGTTGGCATCATATCAGAGTCAACAACAGCAACAACAGGAATATCATGAACGTCAACACAAACCATCTTACGATTGTTCTGAACGTCGGTGATAACGTAGTTGATCGTAACCTCAGCTGCAGTACCTGCAGTTGTAGGAACAGCAATTATCGGAACGCAGGGATTCTTTGTGGGAGCAACACCCTCAAGACTTCTTACATCAGCAAACTCAGGGTTTGTAATGATGATACCTACAGCCTTAGCCGTATCCATTGAAGAACCCCCGCCGATAGCAACGAGACAGTCAGCCTCTGCTGCCTTGAAAGCTGCAACGCCTGCCTGTACGTTTTCAATCGTGGGGTTAGCCTTTACGTCAGAAAAGACTTCATAAGCAACACCTGCCGCATCAAGAACATCAGTAACCTTTTTAGATACACCGAACTTGATAAGATCAGGGTCAGAAACAACGAGAACTTTTTTAAATCCTCTTGCCTTTATCTCATCAGGAATGACAGCAATTGCGCCTGCTCCGTGATAAGAAGTTTCATTAAGTACAAATCTGTTAGCCATTTATGTATCTCCTTTATAAAAAAATGTCTATAATTGATTATACACGCAATAACTAATTAAATCAAGTACAAAGATATTGAATTTTTAATTTCCATGTATTATAATTGATAAAAAAATCAGGAAGTGGTTACAAATGACAAAGATTGATATTATATCCGGCTTTTTAGGCGCGGGAAAAACAACACTAATCAAAAAGCTTATCAAAGAAAGCTTTGGCGGTCAGAAGCTTGTTATTATCGAAAACGAATTCGGTCAGATAGGCATTGACGGCGGATTTTTACAGGAATCAGGCATTCAGGTAACAGAAATGAACAGCGGTTGTATCTGTTGCTCGCTTGTGGGTGATTTTGGCAAGGCTCTGGCAGAGGTAATTGAGAAATATGCACCTGACAGAGTTATTATCGAGCCTTCAGGTGTAGGCAAATTGTCTGACGTTATTACTGCCGTTAAAAATGCAGACTGTCACGGCGCATCACTAAACAGCTACACCGCAGTAGTAGATGCAAAGAAATGCAAAATATACCACAAAAATTTCGGTGAATTTTTTAATAATCAGATAGAAAGCGCATCAACCGTTATTCTTTCACACACCGCAGGTCTTTCGCAGGACAAGCTTGATAAATGTATTGACATTATCAAAGAACTGAATGACAAGGCGCTTATCGTCACTACAGATTGGAATGAGCTTTCCGGCGCTCAGCTTGCAGATGCTATTGAAAACGGCAAAAAGAGTGTTGAAGATGCTCTTGATATGAAGCATCATCACGAGCATGAGCATCATCACCATCATGAGCATGACGAGCACTGTGATTGCGGTTGCCACGACCATGAACATGAGCATCACCATCATCATGAGCATGATGAACACTGTGATTGCGGTTGCCATGACCACGAGCATGAGCATCACCATCATCATGAGCATGACGAGCACTGCGACTGCGGTTGTCACGACCATGAGCATCATCACCATCATCACCACGCAGACGAGGTATTTACTAGTTGGGGCGTTGAAACCGCAACAAAGTTCACACAGGATAAAATCCAGGCTATTCTCGACACGCTTATGTCTGACGAAAGCTACGGTACGGTACTTCGCGCAAAGGGAATTGTTGCAGGCGAAGACGGTTGGATACACTTTGACTACATCCCCGGTGAAGCGGATATCCGTTCAGGCGCTGCCGACGTAACAGGCAGAATTTGTGTAATAGGTTCAAAGCTTGATACAGAAAAGCTTGAGCAACTTTTTAAATAAGAGGTAATTATCATGGAAATGCCTGTTTATTTATTCACGGGATTTTTGGATGCGGGCAAAACTAAGTTTATTCAGGAAACACTTGAAGATCCGCGTTTTTATGACGGTGAACGCACCCTTGTTATTCTCTGCGAAGAGGGTGAAGAGGAGTACGACCCGTCAAAATATCCATCAGAAAACGTATTTTTCCACGTGATAGAAGATCAAGAAGAATTAAATCAGAAAAATCTTTTATCACTTCAGAAGAAATACCGCATGCAACGTGTGCTTATTGAATATAACGGCATGTGGCTGTTAAACGAACTGTACCAAGCACTTCCTGACAGTTGGATGGTTTACCAGGAGATGACCTTTGCAGACTCAAAGACTATCATGACATATAACGCTAACATGAGAAATCTTGTAGGTGACAAGCTCTCGTCAGCAGAGATGGTTATTTTCAACAGACTTGAGAAGGGCGAAGACCTGATGCCCTATCATAAGCTTGTACGCGGAATAACCCGACGGGCAAACATTGCCTACGAGTATGCCGACGGAGACGTTGAGTATGATGATATTCAGGACCCGCTTCCGTTTGATATAAATGCACCGATAATCGAAATTGCCGATGATGACTATGCAATATGGTATCGCGATCTTATGGAAGAAACGGACAAATATGCAAACAAAACCGTTAAATTTAAGGGTATAATTGCAAAAAATCCCAAGCTTGACAGCAAATCGTTTGCGATAGGACGTCACATTATGACCTGCTGTGAGGATGATATTGCCTTTGGCGGTCTTATTGCGCTGTGGCAGGACAGCGATAATTTTGAATCACGCGACTGGGCAACCATCTGTGCAAAAATCGTAATAGAGCATTGTGATGCATACGACGGCAAAGGTCCTGTCCTGCATGCAACGGCTGTAGATCTGTCTCTCCCGCCTGAGCAAGAGCTTGCTACGTTTTATTAAAATAAAAAATGACGCTTTCAGTTTGAAAGTGTCATTTTTCTTTCGTTATCTAAAGGACACAAGCAACATGGAGGAATCTTCAACAGTATCTGTTACAAGACCGTTATCTCTCTTTATTATTTCAACAGATGAACGAAGCTTTTTTGCAATATCCCAAAGCCGTTCCCCTTTGCTTGCACTGTAAAGTACAATTCCTTTACGAGTTTTTTGTTCATGTTCACCCACTTCTATGCTTTCCACTGCATCATAAGATTCCAGGCTAAAGCAGTTAAGCGAAACGTTAAGCGTTGCAGTAACAGTCAACGTATTATCATCAGGCATATTATACGTGACGTTGTTTACGGTTGCTTCCGCCTCGCAACGCAGATTGCCCGAAGCCTCAATAAGAGGGCGTGAAAATGAAAACGGCATTGTTTTATCTGATATTTTGTATTCATTTTCATTATACATATATATTTTCAGGTACAGCTCACCATCAAAAACCAACATCCCGTCACGCAATGATATTCCTTTGACAACAGGTTGAGGATAAATGCCGACTATCCTTGCCTCCGACAGATCACATGATACGTTTGCACTGACAGTTTCATTAAAACTGTTACGGTCATAAAGCGACTCGACAGTTAATTTTGATTTTTTAACTGTAACAGGCAATTCCATTGAATAAGCGTCTGTCATTATCTCTGTTTTGGCAGGTGTATAAACAGATGCACTTATGATCACACCGCCATCAGCAATTATCTCGTTTCCCTCTCCCGTTTCACAATGCAGATCAAATATTTCAGCACTCACCTCGGCTATTGAATTTTCCTGTGTACCCTCGGCATTTATGACGTCGGAAAAAGGTATTGTAAATTTTTTGAATTTGAGGTTTTCTTTTTCTTCGCCTGTTGTGAATACCACGTATACGTCGGCACTGCCTTTTATCACAAGCTTATCGGTTATAGGCTTTATATCTTCAATAATTGCAAAGCCGCGTGACGATATAATATCAGTCACTCCCTCGCCAACGTCAACGCTTCCGTTAACGCGCGCGGTCGAACTGCTGCACGCAACAAACGAATTTGCATTTACTGTTTGGTACTGCGCCTCAAGCGCCGTGTAATCACCGACTTTACCAAACGGCATATTACCTGTTGCTTTAACCGCCATTCCCATAACTGCGCGCACAGTTATACGGCGAGGATTGGCAAGTCTGCAATTAACAGTGATAGGGCGGATGCCTGCCTTTATCCTGTATTTTTCAGCTTTCGTGCTCAATGAAAGTACTTTTTCATCGGTGTTGCTTTCAGTCACAGAATGAACGATCCCGTTTTCGTCCGTATAGACAACAGATACCTGACACTCATATTCTATCCTGAGTGAATCGTCTTCTGCTTTTTTTGATAAAACACAGGGATTTACGTCGCAGCAGAGTATTTTTTCTGCGGCGGGTGAATAATCAGGTATTACGATATCAAATTCAGTTTTTTGCTCATAAAAGTCATCGAGTAAAACTACTGACGAAAATATGTCTTTATTCTCCACTTGCATGCTCTCCATTCATCCGTTTTTTGTATATTTATACTTTGGAAATTGTGAATATATTACAAGTTTTAAAAAAGATACTTGAATTTTTTTCATTTTGTATTATAATAGGAATGTTTTTAACATATATCAGAACGGTGGACAAATGGAAAGAATAACAAGCGTACAGAATAATAAAATAAAAGAGACAGCCGCACTTTCCGATACAAGAAAGCGAAAAAAGTCGGGGCTTTTCGTTGCAGAAGGCAGAAAGCTGGTAGAAGAGCTTGTAAGGTGCAACATAAGACCTGTACGGTGCTTTATAAAAGAAGGTACGCCTCTTCCTCCGGGGCTTGAAGAGTGTGAAACATACTGCGTTACAGATGCCGTTATGAAAAAAATATCAACTCTTTCTACGCCGCAGGACATTATTGCAGTTGCAAAACAGCCTGAGAGGTCAGACGGCAGTGACGAGGATATAATTATTGCACTTGACGCTTTGCAGGACCCTCTTAACCTTGGCGCTATACTTCGCTCGGCAGAGGCTTTCGGTGTAAAGACCGTAGTTTTGGGACAGGGCTGCTGTGACGCATATTCTACAAAGACTTTACGCGGTGCGATGGGCAGTGTATTCAGGCTCAACGTGATTGAAAAAGACCTGGTCGGGTACGTAAAGTGCATGAAAGAGAAGGGCTATGATATCATAGGAACAGGTCTTGATAAAAATTTCAGAACAGTTGATAAGCTGATGCTTTCTGAAAAAAAGGTCGTCATTATCGGCAACGAGGGCAACGGCATATCGGAAACAGTTAAAAACGCATGTGACTTCGGCATGTTTATTCCTATGAGCGGCGAGAATGAGTCGCTTAATGCCGCAGTTGCTGCATCAATAATTATGTGGGAGAATAAAAGACAGTCAAATGGATAATATACTGATTTATTGGTTATGGCTACTTCGTACACTTAACGGAAACAGCCGTAAGGTACGGGCACTTATCAGTCACTTCGGAAGTATCGGACGGGTAACGGAAGCAACAGAAGAGGATCTGCTCTCGGTTGATTTTCTTCAGCCTTCGGAAAAGGATGCTTTGATAAGCAAAAATGAACTTGACAATGCAGAGGCAACCTTTCGTTTTTGTATGTCAAAGGGAATTGAGATCATACCTTTTACAGACGGCAGATATCCTGCAGAGCTTACGGAAATAGATAATCCGCCTGCCGTGCTTTTTGCTTACGGTAATATAAGCGAAGCATTCAGCAAGCCGAAAATATCGATCGTCGGAACAAGAGACAGTACGCCCTACGGCGAGATCACAAGCGCAAAAATAAGCGGTGCACTCGCAAAGTCAGGCTTTACGATAGTTGCAGGTGTTGCAGACGGCATTGACTCAAGTGTAATTGAAGCGACGCTGAAGGTAGACGGAAGCGTTATTGCGATATTGCCGGGCGGACACACAAGAACACAGTTCAGTTCGAAATACAAATTCAAAAACATTCCGCTTCACGGTGTTATACTTTCGGAAAATCTACCTGATACGCCAACTTATAAATCCTCTTATTACGAAAGAAACAGACTTCTATCGGGAATGTCACTTGGTGTAATCGTAACGCAGGCACCTGTAAAAAGCGGTGCGCTTATAACTGCAAACTGTGCGCTCAACCAGGGCAAAGACGTGTTTGCTCTTCTTGCTAACGTTGATATGCCGCAGTCACAGGGCTCAAACAACCTGCTGCGCGAAGGAGCAATACCTGTAATAGACCATACTGACGTAGTAAATTATTACATATCATCACTCGGTACGCAGATAAATGCAAACGTCAAATTTGATCCGAGAGAGGTATGCGAGGCATTACAGCCCGACCCTGTCGAGCGTATTGACGATTTTCACCGTGTTGTAGCCAAAACGTTCACAGACGAACAACAAATTGTTTTTAAACACATCGGACTTGTTGAAACCGATATTAATTATATTATCGAAGAGACCCAGCTTCCCGTTGCTACCGTTATGAGTACACTCAGCGAGCTTGAGGCGGCAGGGGTAATAACAGCATGTCCGGGAAACAAATATATAATTAAGTTTTAGAGGTAACAATGGCAGATCTTGTAATAGTTGAGTCGCCTGCAAAGGCACAGACGATCGAAAAATATCTCGGTCGCAAATACAAAGTAATTTCTTCAAAGGGTCACGTAAGAGACCTTCCCAAAAGTGATTTTGCGGTAGATATTGAAAACAATTTTAAGCCGAAATATATCACTATCCGCGGAAAGAGCGATCTTATAAAGACTCTCAAAAAAGAAGCAAAGGCAGCAGATACCGTTTATCTTGCAACCGACCCTGACCGCGAGGGCGAGGCTATATCTTGGCATCTTTACGAGCTTTTGGGTCTTAACGAACAAAACTCAAAAAGAATCGTGTTTAACGAAATAACAAAGTCAGCGCTTAAAGAGGCGGTTAAAAATCCGCGCGGTATCGACTATGACCTGGTTGATGCACAGCAGGCAAGACGCGTGCTTGACAGAATAGTGGGCTACAAGCTTTCTCCGTTTTTATGGAAAAAAGTTAAAAAAGGTCTCTCTGCAGGACGTGTTCAGTCTGTCGCAACCGCAATGATAGTTGACAGAGAAAATGAAATACGTGATTTTGTTCCTAAAGAATACTGGAATATCAGCGGTATATTCGGCAAAAAAGCTTCGGCGGCACGTATCCACGCAAAGTTCCACGGTACTGTAAAAAAATCCATGGAAGTTACAAGCGAAGAGCAAGCGCTCAAGATATGCGATGCGGTTGAGGGTACTTCATTTACCGTTTCTTCTGTTAAAACGGGACAGAAAAAGAGAAGTCCTGCGCCTCCCTTTACAACTTCAACTCTTCAGCAGGAGACGTCCAGAAGATACAATTTCCAGACAAAGCGCACTATGAAGACCGCGCAGGAGTTATATGAAGGTGTTTCTGTATCGGGCTTTGGTCTTGTCGGTCTTATAACCTACATGAGAACCGACTCGCTCCGTATTTCAGACGATGCGGCAAATGCGGCAAAGGATTATATCGTAAATACTTACGGCGATGAGTTTTACCCTGCAAAAAGACGTTACTACAAGACAAAATCAGGCGCACAGGATGCCCACGAAGCTATACGTCCCACAAACGTTGAAATTACGCCTGAGATTGCGAAGGCATCGCTTTCATCAGATCAGTACAGACTTTACAAGCTTATATACGAAAGATTTATCGCAAGTCAGATGAGTGACGCCGTTTATCACACACAGTCTGCTGACATAACAAACGGAGAGTACGTTTTCCGTGCAAACTGTCAGGCTATCGCCTTTAAGGGCTATACGGTTCTCTATCAGGACGTTGATAAGGAAGAATCGGATAAAAAGCTTTACAAGCTTGAAGACGGTGAAACGTTAAAGCTTGTTGAGATCAAAAAGGAGCAGGTATTTACACAGCCTCCCCTCAGATACACTGAAGGTACGCTCACAAAGGCGCTTGATGAAAACGGTATCGGCAGACCGTCTACCTTCGCTCCTATCATTTCTACTATTCTTGCAAGAGAATACGTTGAGCGTGAGGGTAAATTCTTAAAGCCTACGGCACTGGGAGAAGTTACCACCACTCTTATGAAGGATTATTTTTCTTCAATAATAGATTATGATTTTTCCGCAAACCTTGAAACAGAGCTTGATAAGGTATCTGACGGCGAGGTACAGTGGCAGAATCTTATTGCTGATTTTTACGAGCTGTTTGACAAAACGCTTACCTCGGCTGAGGATGAGCTTAAAAACACAAAAATCAAGGTGCCTGACGAGGTTACGGATGAAGTATGTCCCAACTGCGGTAAAAACCTTGTTATAAGAAGCGGAAGATTCGGTAAGTTCATGGCATGTCCCGGTTATCCCGACTGTAAATTTACAAAAGCCATCGTTGTTGATACAGGTGTCCCCTGCCCCACCTGCGGCGGAAAGATAATACAGAAAAAATCCAAAACAGGAAAAGTTTTTTACGGCTGTGACAACTTCCCGAACTGTAACTACATGAACTGGGATGAGCCGCTTAAGACAAAATGTGAGATCTGCGGAAGTAATCTTTTCAGAAAAAGCGGAAAGCGCAGAATAATCTACTGTCCCAATCCCGACTGCAAAAAGCAGGGCGAGAATAAAACGGAGGAAAAGGCAGATGAATAAGGCTACCGTTATCGGTGCAGGTCTTGCGGGATGTGAAGCGGCATGGCAGCTTGCGAAACGCGGAATACAGGTCGATCTTTACGAGATGAAGCCCGAAAAGAAAACGCCTGCACACAGTTATGACGGATTTGCAGAGCTTGTCTGCTCCAATTCACTGCGTGCAGACGGACTTGCAAATGCCGTAGGTCTTCTCAAAGAGGAGATGCGCAGACTTGATTCACTTATAATCGCATGCGCAGATAAAACGAGAGTGCCCGCAGGCGGAGCGCTCGCTGTTGACAGAACAAAGTTTTCTGACGCAGTTACAGAAGTGATCAAAAATCACCCGAATATAAATATAATAGCGGAAGAGGTAACCGAAATTCCCGATTGTGAAAACGTTATAATTGCATCGGGTCCTCTTACCTCTGATGCACTTTCTGAAAACATCGGCAAATTCTTTGGTAAAGAGTATCTTCACTTTTTTGATGCGGCGGCGCCTATTGTAACCTTTGACAGCATTAACATGGACGTTGCGTTTTTTGCATCGAGATATGATAAGGGTACTCCTGATTATATCAACTGTCCCATGACAAAAGAGCAGTACGAGATCTTTTACAACGCGCTCATTAACGCGGAATGTGCAAAACTTCACGAATTTGACAACAACGTTTTTGAGGGATGTATGCCTATCGAGGTTATGGCAAAGCGCGGTGAACAGACGATGCTTTTCGGACCGCTTAAGCCTGTAGGTCTTATCGACAGCAGAACGGGTAGTCGTTCATATGCCGTAGTACAGCTCAGAAAAGACAATACCGACGGAACGCTCTACAACATCGTAGGTTTTCAGACCCACCTCAAGTTTCCTGAGCAAAAGCGTGTGTTTTCGCTTATACCGGGTCTTGAAAATGCCGAGTTTGTACGTTACGGCGTAATGCACAGAAACACGTTTATAAACTCACCCCTCACCATAACTAAATACTACCACAGTAAAAAACGCGAGGACCTTTATTTTGCAGGACAGATGACAGGTGTTGAAGGCTACGTCGAGTCGGCTTCAAGCGGACTTGTTGCAGGAATAAACCTTGCAAGAAGAATAAACGGAAAAGAACAGATCGATTTTACAAAATTCACCGCTATCGGTGCCCTTTCAAATTACATTACAGAAGGCGGGTGCGGTAATTTTCAGCCGATGAACGTTAACTTCGGTATTATAGAATCACTTGACAGAAGAATCAAAAGCAAGCAGGAAAGATACACCGCTATTTCAGAGCGTGCACTCGAAAGGCTTGAATCAATAATAGGAGACGGAATATGAGAATTGCAGTTGATGCACACGGCGGTGACAATGCACCGCTTGAAATAATCAAAGGCTGTCACATGGCAGTCAAAGAGTTTGGCGTTGAGATTACTCTTGTCGGTCGCGAAGACGAAATAACCGAAATAATGAAAAACGAAGGTATTGACAAAAACGAGTTTGAAATCGTACATACCGACGTCCTTCTTACAATGGAAGACGAGCCGACCTCGGTCATCCGTGAGAAAAAAGACTCGTCAATGGCAGTTGCATTCTCTCTTTTAAAAGAGGGCAAGTGCGACGCGTTTGTTTCAGCAGGAAACAGCGGCGCAATACTTGTCGGTGCAACTATGATAGTAAAACGCATAAAAGGTGTTAAGCGCGCGGCTCTTGCGGCAGTATTTCCTTCTGAAACAGGTCCGATCATGGTTACTGACCTTGGCGCAAACGTAGAATGTAAGGCTGAGTATATAGTTCAGTTTGCAATGCTTGCATCAGAGTACATGAAAAATATGTTCGGCATTGAAAACCCGTGCGTCGGACTTCTTAATAACGGCACGGAAGAGCACAAGGGCACACCGCTTCAGCAGGAAGCACACAAGCTGCTTTGCGAGGCAGACGTAAACTTCAAGGGCAACGTTGAAGGAAGAGACGTAGCCTTTGGCGGATGCGACGTTATCGTCACCGACGGTTTTTCGGGCAATATCATGCTCAAAACCTACGAGGGTATCGGTAAAATGATATCTGCAAACGTAAAGGGTATGTTCAAAAAGAACTTACTTACAAAAATCGGCGCACTCTTTGTGTATAAGGAGCTTGGCGCGTTCAAGAAAAAGCTTGATTATAAAGAATACGGCGGCGCACCGCTTCTTGGTATTTCAAAGCCTGTTATAAAAGCTCACGGATCGTCTGATGCAAAAGCATTTAAAAACGCTATCCGTCAGGCAATTGAGTTTGAAAAGAGTGGAATGATCAGCGTGATTCAGGAAAAGTTGTCATCGCAACAATAAGGCACTTGAATTTTATGTCGAATAGGTGTATAATAGTATAAATTTCTGAAAGGACTATTTTAATTATGAATAATTTTGAACAGCTTAAAAAAATTCTTGTAGATCAGCTCGGTGTTGACGAAGACGTTGTAAAGCCCGAAACTCCCATTGAAGAGCTTGGCGCTGATTCACTTGATCTTGTTGAGACTATCATGACTGCAGAAGAAGAGTTTGGCGTTAAATTTGACGACGAGGATATCGAGGGTCTTAAGACTGTAGGCGACATTCTTGACTACGTTGCAAGCAAACAGTAAGGATAACAAATGTTCACAGAACTCCAACAGAAAATTGGATATAAATTTCATGATAAGCGGTTATTGACCGTGGCTCTTACCCACTCGTCATATGCAAACGAGCATAAGTCAAAGGGTGTTGTATGCAACGAGCGTCTTGAATTTATGGGTGACTCGGTGCTCGGTTTTATCTGTGCAGAGCTTTTGTTTTGCAAGTTTCCCTCAAAGCCTGAGGGCGAGCTTTCAAAGCTCCGTTCATCGCTTGTATGCGAAACTGCACTTGACGGCTATGCTAAAAAGATCGAGCTTGGTAAGTTTTTACTGCTCGGTCACGGTGAAGACCTTGCGGGCGGAAGAAACAGACCGTCCATTCTTTCAGATGCGTTTGAGGCGCTTATTGCCGCAATATATATGGACGGCGGCATAGAACAGGCGAAAAGTTTTGTACTTCCCTATCTTGAAAACGCTATTGCCGAGGACAGCAAGACACACGCGCTCAACCGCGATTACAAAACTGCGCTTCAGGAAATCGCGCAGAAAAATCCGGGTGAGATAATCAAGTATGCGGTCGTTTCCGAATCGGGACCTGACCACAACAAGAGTTTTGAGGTAAGCGTTTATCTTAACAGCAATCTTCTTGCAACAGGAAACGGCAGAAGTAAAAAAGAGGCGGAGCAGGATGCTGCTCACAAAGCGCTCACTCTTATGGGAGAGGAATAATGCGGCACGCAAATATTTCGATATTCATACCGCATCTTGGTTGCCCTTTTAACTGTATTTTTTGTGACCAATATAAAATCACCGGGAGTGACAGCGCTGTCACTCCCGATGACGTTTATAGCACACTTGAAAAGGCGGCAAAAAGCGGACTTGACCACAAAAACACGCAGATAGCTTTTTTCGGCGGGTCATTTACTGCAATTGACAGAGAGCTTATGATAAGGTATCTTGAGGTTGCATACAAGTTTATAAAAGACGGATGCTTTGACAGTATTCGTATTTCAACAAGACCTGACTGTATTGACGAAGAAATACTTGATATACTGAAAAAATACGGTGTAAAAACGGTAGAGCTCGGTGTACAGAGTCTTGATGACAAGGTGCTTTCCCTTGCAAAGCGCGGACACACGGCAAAAAATTCGCTTGATGCTGTACGGCTTATACAGGGTGCAGGACTTGAGCCGGGCATGCAGATGATGTGCGGGCTTCCCGGCGACACGCGCAAAAAGGATATTGAAACTGCAAAAAAGATAATTGAAACGGGATGCAGGCAGGTGCGCATTTATCCTGTCGTTGTAATTGACGGCACATATCTAGCCACAATGTATAAACGCGGTGAGTACACTCCCCTGTCAGTTGACGAGGCGGTGGATACCTGCGCTATTCTTTGTGACACGTTTGAAAAAGCGGGAGTTACAGTACTCAAATGCGGTCTTCACAGCGATTCGGGCAGTATTGCAGGGCCGTTCCACCCCGCTTTTGGTGAGCTCGTCCGTTCGAAGATATTTGCAAACCAAATCACCTCGGAATTTAATCGCGGTGACGTTATTGAAATACACTGCTCAAACAGGTTTATTTCAATCGCAAAGGGCAACAGAGGCAGAAATCAGGCGCTTTTTGAAGAGTTTGGAATAAAGGCAAGCTTTATTGTAGATAAAACACTTGAAAGCGGTTATACGATTGATAGAGTTAAAATAAAGGGGATGTAAAAAAAATTACGTTTTTTTACATCCCCTTTATTTATTGGACTTTCTTCATGTAATGTAATAAAGAATTTCATCCCGATTGGAAAAAGGCGGCGCTATCATTACACGTAAACAGTGACAGAATGTTTAAATGTCCGCATTGCGGTAAGACAAGCCTGTGCCGATTATCGTATAAAAACAAATAGTTTTAGAATAAAACTTGAGAATAATATTATCGAACTACCCCTCAGTCAAAACCTTCGGTTTTGCCAGCTCCCCTGACAAGTGGAGCCTATGGCTGTAGAAAAATTTTTCATCACTATATTCATTTTAAAACTATCAACAAATTTATTATAGTTTCATTATACAAAAACAAAAGCCTGTGCATAAAGCACAGGCTATTTTGTTTTGTTTTTTTTAGCCAATCATGGCAACAACGTCAAGAGCAAGTATGCAAACAACAAGTACAATTGAAAGAACTATTGTAAGCTTTGAAAGTCTGCTTTCTCTTGAACGGCCCTTGTTCTTACCGAAGAAAGTATCGGTATCACTTTCACCTGTAAGTGCACCGAGACCGTTTGACTTACCCTGCTGCATACTGATACAAGCGATGGTAACTATACAAAGTGCAAGAACAACAGCACCCAATATGATCTGGGGAATACTCATTTATTTTCACAACCTTCCAATAATCTGCAATTTATATTAACACATATTACTAAAAAAAGCAAGATAAATTTTATAAATCTTTCAAATAATTATTTCCATAATTTACAAAAAGATTATGCCAAAAGTTTTGATAAATCGAAACATGTGGTTTTATGCGACTTTGCGGTGCAAAAAACACGGTTTTGAACGTTTTGAACAAAGTTTTGAACAGAATTTATGTAAACCTAAAAATTATTGGGTTTTTTTGGGCATTTTTCTAACTATAATCATAGCGATATAAATTACAGATAAAGCTATAAAAACAGCGATATCAACATAATCTATCACAAAATTTCTGACAATAAGATAAACCGTGGGCACAAACGAAAGTGCAATTATATTGTAAAGCTTAAAATCAGATCTTTTCTTTGCAATCACAACCGAAATCAACATAATAAAGGCGATAACCAACGCAAAAACGAGTGTTGCCACCTTGATATCAACAGAAAATCTGTCTGCAAAGGTCAGATCGCGTGAATAGTTTTTTGTAAAAAACATAAGCGCTACAAAATATATCCCGCAAACCGCGGTATGGTACGCAAATGTCTTATCCACAAGATAATAAGTCGCGTAGCTGAGAAAAACAAACACAGACGCCGCCATGGCAAAGCGCGAAAAAGTAATGTGAACTATCGGCACAAAAACCGCGCTTACAAACGCAGTGCCCGAAATTAGCGACAGCATGGTCGGTGTAATCACACGGTTTGACACATCTTTTTTTCTGCACAGATACGCATACACAAGAGCTGCGGCAAAAAGTAATGCCGTAACACCCATTGTAATATACTCAACCGTGCGGTAATGATAGTTTATCTGCAGTCCTGTTTTTCTGTAAGGAATTACATAAAAAAATATTCCCAAAATAAGCAGTGCACAGCCGACAAGCATTAGCATTATACGGCTGATTACCGTTTCCTGATTCTTTTTGTTCATTTTAACTTACTCCTAAAGATTTTCTGTAAGTGACAGGATTATCGGAATGGCAAATGCCGCCGCATCCTCTGTACGAAGTATACGCTTACCGAGAGATATACAGGGTATGCCCGCATCTTTTGCCAACATAACCTCACTCTCGTCTATACCGCCCTCGGGGCCGACAAGAATAGCGATTTTTTTGCCCGTAAGCGCATTTTTATTTATCACAAGACCGTGTTCGTCTTCATAGCAAACATAAGCGCAGTCAAAACTTTTCATCATTTTAAGCGCGGCAGAATAATCAACCGCGTCCAGAACCTCGGGGATTATACCGCGCATACTCTGCATAGCGGACGAGCGAGCTATCTTATTAAGACGTTCTACCTTTTTTACAAGTCCCTTTTTATCGGGTCTTGCGACACAGCGCCGCGACAGAACGGGAACTACGGAAAAGACACCGAACTGAACGCACCGTTTTACCATCTCATCCATCTTCTCGCCCTTTGGCAGACATTGAAAAACGGTTATCTCAACGTCAGGCTCGGTGGTATTGGGATACTCGCTCAAAACAGAAAATTCCGCAGAATTTTTATCGCAGGATAAAAGTTCACACTCAAAATCGGTTTTTTGACCGTCGCAAAAGACCGCCTTCTCCCCTACAGACATGCGCAATACCTTTACTATATGATTATGCTTTTCGCCTGTAACGGTAAATTTGCCGTCCGTTATTATCTCATCATCAAAAAAGAAACGTTGCATCAGTTTTTGAGCTGAGCCTTGATTGCAGCCCAACCGCGCCTTTCTCTTATTTCTACAATTTCAAAGCCGTTTGACTCAATGCAGGCTTTAACCTCATCAATACGCTCAGAAATAATTCCCGATGATATAAACACGCCGTCCTCTTTTATAACCTTTCTGATATCAGAGGTCAGCATCATAATAATATCGGCAACGATGTTTGCAACGACCACCTCATATTTACCTGTGATCTTTTCAAGAAGGTCGCCTGTGTAATAATCTGTCTTATCGGTAAGTCCGTTAAGCTTTGCATTTGCAAGCGCGCAGGTCGTAGCGGCATCGTCAATATCACAGCCGCATGCATATGGTGCGTCCAGAAGCACCGCCGCCTGAGAGAGTATACCGCTTCCGCAACCGACGTCAAGTACATTTTTATCCGAAAGGTCTATTGTCTGCAAAAATTCAAGACAAAGAGAGGTCGTTTCGTGCGAGCCTGTACCGAATGCCATACCGGGATCGATTTTGAGCACCTTTTTATCGGTATCAACACTTTCCCATGCGGGACAAACAACAAGGTCACTTATTGTTATCGGCTTATAAAACTGCTTCCAGTTATCCTTCCAGTCGCTGTCATCAACGACAGATACGTTCATTTCAAGCGTGCCGCACTCTGCGCCGATATCGGTAGCCTTAAGCTCAAGAAGCGCTTTTTCGACAGCAGATACGGTATCATCGCCCTGCTCGTTATCCGCAGTATAAAATTTAATGGACGAGCGCGCTGTTGCAAGCTGCATCAGCGCATCGTCAACGTAATCGTATGCAGGTGTTCTGGTCTGCAAAAACTCAAGAAAGTCTGCGCTGTCGCAAACCTCAAAACCGCCGACACCGATAGCAATAAGCAGATTTGAAACGTGCTCGATTCCAACGGTTGAGGTGGTTATTACCGCCATTTTATATTCCATGTCAGTTTCCTTTTGATAAATCTATATTATATTCTTCAAGTGTTTCAAAGCTTCCGTCTGTAAAGATAACGTTTATCTTATCATCCTTGAAATTGAGCGCGGTACCGTGCATGTTTCTTATCTTTGTGCCGTCGGGATCGTCGCGTCTTTCAAAGGTGTGTCCGATAACGGTATCGTATTCAACAACACCCATATCGGTTTCTCTGCCCTTGGGCAAGAATTTACGTCTGTGCTCATGGCCGTTGAGCATAACGTCAATACCTATCTCATTAAGGCACTTGAGCCATTCACGGTAATGCTTTGCAAAATACTCATCCCTTGCGTGAAGGTCGATACGCACGTGCATAAGGCATATCTTATACTTTACGTCCTCTGCCTCGTACTCGTTTTCCTTATTGGCAATTATATCCTGAAGAAATTTTGTCTGCTGTGCACGGTAGTCGTCAAACGCAGCCATACCGCCGTATTCGGGATGGTCGTCGTTTTTATCCTCGCCTGCATCAAGAACAACGCCCCAGATACTTCCAATACGGAAGGTGTAGTAAAGATTTCCGTTATGTGTTGCAATATACTGCGAAAGAGCAACAGACATTGCACCGCGTGTATCATGGTTGCCGCGAGCATAAATGATGGGCGCCTCACCCTTTGTTGCCTCGGATGCTATGTAGAATATAGAGTGGATATGCTCCTCTGTTCCGCTGTGAGTGGGAATATCACCGTTAAAGAACAGCGCGTCAAGCTTATCACCGAAATACTTTGCAGACTCCGCAGGCTCTTTTGTGCGCGAGTGTGTGTCGCAAAGCATATAAATGTTTATATCGTCTTTTTTATTAAGAGGACGGAATTTATAAGTTTTTTCAAAGCCCTCGCCTGACACGGGAAAATACGGCTTTCTTTCAATACAGCGCTTAAAGAATATAGTATACTCACATGCTGCATCAAGCTCATCCTTGGGCACAAACACCTTATGCACCTTTTTTTCTGAACAGATATTTCCGTTATCCGCATCATAATAGGTTTTATCGCCTATCTTTACCCATGCAAGACCTTTATCTACCGTGTTGAAGATTATCTGATAACCGCCGTGTGTTACAAAAACAGCGGCATCATGGATAAGATTTCCCTCATGTGTAATAAATCCCATTTTACAATACCTCGCTTTTTATTATTTAATAACTTTTTTAATATTATCTTTATGAGCAATAACCATAAGATGATCATCCGCTTCTATCGGCTGATCGGGTGACGGAGTTATATTCATCACACCGTCACGGTTTACGATTCCCACAACGGAAACTCCGTAATTTGCACGCATATTTGATTCGCGGAGTGATTTACCCACCCACTCCTTCATCGGACGGATCTCATATATCGAATAATCCTGTTCAAGCTCGATATAGTCGAAAATATTATCGTTGCTGTACATTATTGCGCAACGTTCACTCATTTCCTTGTCGGGATTGATAACCTCATCCGCGCCGTTACGAAGCAAAAATTTTGTATGTACGTCACGTCTTGACACGCTGACAACGTATTTTGCCCCCACCTCTTTAAGCAGGCTTGTTATTTCAAGGCTTGCCTGAAAATTATCACTTATACATACAAAGCATATATCAAAGTCGGAGACACCGACATTTTCAAGCACGTCTTTTCTCGTACAGTCTGCAATAAGCGCACTTGACACCAGAGGCGTCAGCTCTTCAAGCGCGGCTTCCTCTTTATCAATTATCATAAGCTGATTTTTCTGCGCCACAAGATTACGGCACAGATGTGCACCGAAACGGCTTATACCGATAACAAGAATTGATTTCATAGCTTCTCTCCTAACCTATTAATATATCCTCTTCGGGATAGCGGATATTTGCAATTTTACGTTTTTCGCTGAACGAAAGGGCAAACGAAAGACTGCCCACCCTGCCGCAGTACATTAGTATAATAAGCATGATCTTTGATATCGCGGTAAGGTCACGGGTGATGCCCGTAGACATGCCTACAGTACTCATAGCAGAAACAGTCTCAAGCACAATATCATCAAGCGCAAGCGGCTGTGACAGTGTTATGACGATTATAGCAAGAATAATGAGTGACATATTTATAAATACCACCGTACTTGCTTTTTTAATTATTTCATTTGATATAGAACGTTTAAAGACCCTACATTCTTTCTGACGGCGAGCATATGCCAGTACAAAAAGAAAAATTACGGCAAAGGTGGTGGTCTTTACACCGCCGCCTGTAGAGCCGGGGCTTCCGCCGATAAACATAAGCAGGATCGTCATTACCTTTCCCGCCACCGAAAGAGAAGCAATATCGACAGAATTAAAGCCTGCCGTACGCGGTGTTACCGCACAGAAAAAAGCAGAAAGCAGTTTGTTGCCCGCGCCCATTTCCGAAAGTACACCGTTTCTTTCAGAATAAAGAAAGAACGCCGTACCGCCGACAAGTAAAATTGCCGTTGTCACAATGGCAACCTTACTGTGAAGGTGATATTTTTTGAATTTAAGTCCGTTTTTATGTATATCGCCCCACACCGCAAAGCCGATACTGCCGATGATTATAAGCGCCGATATGGTGAGCATAACAAGAGGGTCGTCATAATACGGAACAAGAGAGGTGAATTTCTCTTTGACACCAAACAGGTCAAAGCCCGCATTACAGAATGCCGATATCGAATGGAACAGCGAATAGTAAATACCGCGCAAAACACCGTATTCGGGGATAAAGCGGACAGATAAAAGCGCCGCGCCGATAAATTCGATCAAAGCCGTACCCTTTACAACGCTTTTTACAAGGTCAAGCCCCACACCGAGATTGAGCGAATTTAAGCTGTCATGAATAAGCTCACGGTTTTCAAGCCCCACCTTTTTACGAAAGAGCATCAATCCGTAAACGCTGAAGGTTATAAAGCCGAGACCGCCTATCTGAATAAGCGTTATTATTACAAGCTGTCCGAAAAGCGTCCAGTGAGTTGCAG
>JAZPZR010000109.1:0-2210 GCA_045544795.1 Eubacteriales bacterium | reverse complement strand
AGGCGGATTTTCGCCCACTCTGTGTTAAAATGCTCGCCAATACGTAAAGTATTGACTGCGCTTTATGCCTTGATTGAACAAAAATCCGCTCTTTTAAAAATCGAAGACCGTGAAGCCTTCGGATTTGTGGTGATTTTTGTTTTTCTTTTCTGCAGATGGGCTGACGCCCATCAAAGAAAAAAGGATGAAAAGCGCCGTAATACAAGGCTTTGAGGCGGGTTCGGATAATTCTCACTACCCTAATTTAATAATAATCTAAGGAGACGGAGCAATGAAAAAATTCGTTGTAAACGGCCCCTGCAGACTTGAGGGTGAGGTTGAGATAAGCGGTGCAAAAAACGCTGTTGTCGCAATACTTCCCGCAACTGTTATGGTAAGGGGTAAGTGCACTATTGAAAATGTTCCGCAGATAAGCGACGTGCTTAACATCCTCGAAATATTAAAGATGATGGGGGCACAGGTCGAATTCATTGACGAAAAAACAGTCGAAATCGACTGCAGCGATATATCAACAAAAGAAGTTCCGTATAACTATGCAAAGCGCCTTCGCGCTTCATACTACTTTATCGGCTCGCTTCTCGGTCGTTTTCACGATGCGACAGTTGCAATGCCGGGCGGTTGTTCAATAGGTCTTCGTCCTATAGACCAGCATATAAAGGGCTTTAAACAGCTCGGTGCTACTGTTGATTCGGAGCGCGGCAATGTTCACGCTTACTGCGATAAGCTTACAGGCAACAAGATATATTTTGACGTCGTTTCTGTCGGCGCCACCATCAACGTTATGATAGCGGCGGCAACGGCTGAGGGTATGACGGTCATGGAAAACGTGGCAAAGGAGCCGCACATCGTCGACGTTGCGAACTTTTTGAACTCGATGGGCGCAAATATTTCGGGCGCGGGTACCGACGTTATCAAGGTACGCGGTGTGCCTGAGCTTCGGGGCGGAAGCTATGCTGTCATCCCCGATCAGATAGAGGCGGGCACCTTTATGGTAGCGGCGGCGGCAACACACGGTGACGTCACCGTCAAAAACGTTATTCCCAAGCATCTTGAGTGTATAACGAGAAAGCTTACCGAAATGAACGTAAAGGTTATCGAGTTTGACGATTACGTGCGTGTTATTGCGGACAAGCCGATACAGCCGGCATCTGTCAAAACCATGCCCTACCCCGGCTTTCCTACAGATATGCATCCGCAGATAGCGGTGCTGATGACACAGGCAGACGGTGACAGCCGTGTTACGGAAACCATCTGGGAAAGCAGATTCAAGTATGTTGAGGAGCTTCGCAAGCTTGGCGCGCATATTGAGGTCATGGGTAACATCGTGCGTATAGAGGGTAATACTGACTTTTTTGCAGCGCCCGTCCGTGCGTGTGACCTTCGTGCAGGCGCGGCGATGATAATCGCAGGGCTTGTCTCTTCGGGCAAGACGTACATTGAAGAAATTGAGTACATTGAGCGCGGCTATGAAAATATAATTGAAAAATTCAGAAGCCTCGGCGCAAACATCGAAAAAATTGAAGTAAATGATACAGAGAGGTTAGTATAATGATCGTAATTGAACTTGAAAACGGAAAAGAGATTGAAATTGAGCTTTATCCCGATATTGCTCCTATCAGTTGTGAAAACTTTGAAAAGCTTGTAACTGAAAAGTTTTATGACGGACTTACCTTCCACCGCGTTATCCCCGGCTTTATGATTCAGGGCGGCTGTCCTGAGGGCACGGGCACGGGCGGTCCCGGTTGGAAGATAAAAGGTGAGTTTTTGGCAAACGGCGTTCCCAATAACTTAAAGCACACACGCGGTGTTTTATCAATGGCGCGTGCGATGGACCCCAACAGCGCGGGAAGTCAGTTCTTTATAATGCATGAGGATTCGCCCCACCTTGACGGTCAGTATGCCGCATTCGGCAAGGTGGTTTCGGGCATGGATGCAGTTGACGAAATTGCAAACACGGATACAGACTGGCACGATAAACCCATCGAGCCGCAGGTCATGAAGCGCGTATATATTAAATAATGTAAAACCGCAGGACGATCCCTGCGGTTTTTTTGTGTTCAAGTTGCGGGTTATTGAATAGACGGAATTAGTGTACTCTCTTGGCTCCACTTGTCAGGGGAGCTGTCGCGAAGCGACTGAGGGGTAGTCAGCATCAAGCGAAACTCTACAAAACTGACTACCTTTCCACCGTCTTCGACGGTCCCCCTCTC
>JAZPZR010000108.1:0-7974 GCA_045544795.1 Eubacteriales bacterium | reverse complement strand
CCTGTCAATTTACGGATTTTTTCAAGTCTGTATACAAGTGTGTTTCTATGTACAAAAAGCTTTCTGGAAGTTTCTGATACGTTAAGATTGTTTTCAAAGAACTTCTGGATCGTATAGAGAGTTTCATAATCAAGTGACTCGATCGAACCCTTTTTAAAGACTTCGGAAAGAAACATTTCACAAAGAGTTGTCGGTAACTGATAAATAAGTCTGCCGATACCGAGATTGTCATACGTCATGATATACTTTTCAGTATCAAATACCTTACCTACCTCAAGCGCTACCTGCGCATCATTGAACGAGCGGGGAAGATCACGGATATTATCAACGATAGTACCGATACCGACGTATACCTTAGTATAAAGTTCGGAATTAATAATATCAACAATACTCTTTGCAAGTTTCTCAAGATCTTTATTATCGTTAGTATCCTTTACCTCTTTTACAAGAACAAGATCGGTTTCGTTTACATTGATAATAAAATCTTTTTGTTTATCAGGAAAGAGGCTTTGAAGAATATCATATGCAGAAACATCACTTTCATTCGAAAGACGGATAAGAATCGCAACACGGAACGCCTCTGTTTCAAGATGAAGTTCTCTCGCCTTGATATAAACATCACCAGGAAGAATATTATCTAATATTACATTTTTAATAAAATTGTTTTTGTCGAACTTTTCATCGTAATACTGTTTAATGTTGGTGATGGCAATCGCAACGACCGAAATAAATTTATCGGCAAGATCATCAGTTCCTTCAATAAAAGCTATGTACTCAAGTCCCGAATTCTGTATCAACGGTTTATAGGTAAACCCGTCATCCTTAACTATGTCCATAGTCGCAGCAACAGAAGGTATAATATGGTCACGCTTTTCACCAATTTTAATCAAATCACTGCACGCAACCACCGTACCGTATTCATCAAGAACACCGACCGTACGGTCAATACTCTCTTTAAGCTGGTACACTACACCTTGAAAAAATCTGTTGGACATATAATAATCCCCCTATATTAAATCTTATGTATATTATTCTATAACATTTCAGCAACGATTTCAACAGTTTTTTTATAAATTTTATGTTTATTTTGCACAATGACGTTAGAAAAGATGAATATTCTTTATTGTTTTTAAGACATTTTGACATAAAAAAACTGCTGCGTTATAAAAACGCAGCAGTCAAATTGCACAAATTAGTTAATAATAGTTCTCTGTGTATCTTTGTCAAAGAGATGAGCAGACTCAAGGCTAAGAACAACCTTTGTATCCATGTCAGCAGCTGCTGTGGTTGTAGGAGCAACCTTAGCTGTGATCTTAGCGCCATCGATATCAAGGTAAAGGAATGTCTCAGCACCCATAAGCTCTGTAACCTCAACCTTAGCATCGATTGCATACTCGGGGTTTGCTTCAAGATATCTTTCCTCATCATGTACGTGCTCAGGACGGATACCAACAACAACAGTCTTACCAACATACTGTTTAACATCATCATTAACCTTCTCTTCGGGAAGCTTAAGTGAGTTGCCCTTGAAGTTAATGTAAAGACCGTCAGCCTTCTCTTCGATTTCTGCATCAAAGAAGTTCATCTGAGGTGAACCGATAAAGCCGGCAACGAACATGTTGCAAGGATATTTGTAAAGGTTCTGAGGTGTATCAACCTGCTGAATAAAGCCGTCCTTCATAACAACGATTCTTGTAGCCATTGTCATAGCCTCAGTCTGGTCATGAGTAACGTAGATAAATGTAGTAGCAAGGTTGTGATGGATCTTAGAAAGCTCTGTTCTCATCTGAGCACGAAGCTTAGCATCAAGGTTTGAAAGCGGCTCGTCAAGAAGGAATACCTTAGGCTCACGAACGATAGCACGACCGAGAGCAACACGCTGACGCTGACCACCCGAAAGAGCCTTCGGCTTTCTGTCAAGAAGGTGGCTGATGTCAAGAATCTTAGCAGCTTCTTCAACGCGACGTCTGATTTCATCCTTAGGTGTCTTTCTGAGCTTAAGACCAAAAGCCATGTTCTCAAAAACAGTCATATGAGGATAAAGAGCGTAGTTCTGGAAAACCATCGCAATATCTCTGTCCTTAGGTGCAATATCGTTAACAACTCTGTCACCGATGTAAAGTTCACCCTCAGTAATTTCCTCAAGACCTGCAATCATTCTAAGTGTGGTAGATTTACCACAACCTGAAGGACCGACAAGAACGAGAAACTCTTTGTCTTCGATTTCAAGATTGAAATCTGAAACAGCTACGACACCGCCGGGGTATCTCTTATAAATGCCTTTTAATGATAAACTTGCCATTAAAATGTTCCTCCTAAGTCACATTATAATTTATTTTAATTTTTACTAATAATACTATAACATATTATCGAAAAAAATCAAATGATTTTTTCTACAAAAAAAGCCGAAGTTTTTTGTAAATATTGAACAAAAACGACTATCAATCAAAAAATCACAGGACTTTTTTGTCTATTTTGTTCATAATTTTTTCAATTTCTTCATCAGATAAATATCTATATTCACCCTCTTCGAGCGTTTCATCGAGAGTAACGCCCCCGATTTTCACCCGCTTTAAAGAGAGGACTTTATTACCAAGCGATTCAAACATACGTTTCACCTGATGGAATTTTCCTTCGCATATTTCAAGTGAACACTGACACTCACCTATCCGTTCGAACGAAGCCGCCTTACAAACGTATCCGCCGTCGATCTCGACCCCCTCCTCAAAGCGTCTTTTATAATCTTCAACGTTGTCATGTTCCAACTGAGCTACATACGTTTTATAGATGTGGTTTTTCGGCGAAAGGATTTTATGCGCAAAATCTCCGTCATTTGTCAAAAGCAAAAATCCGGTAGTATCTTTATCAAGACGGCCTGCAACAAAAATATCTTTGCGCTTGTCCTCATGTGAAAGCAAATCAATTGCAGTTGTACATTTTTTATCCGATGAGGGGCTGATAACGCCACCCGGTTTATTCATCATAATATAAACATACTTATTATATGCAAGTTCCTCACCGTCAAGCGTAACCTTACAACTGTTTTCATCAACGTTGAGCGATGCGTTACGCACCCTCTCTCCGTTTACAAAAACCTGACCTTTGGAAATTTTTTGTTTAACCTGAGTCCGTGTAATATTTATGGTATCACAAATATATTTATCTATTCTCATAACGCTCCAAAAAGAAAGACTGCGGAAATAACCGCAGTCTCATTTTACTCTTTTACAAAGCCGTGTACAAATCCGCCAAGGACTGTGGAAGATATATCACCGCCGACAATTCTATCATTATATATAATGACGTTGGCGACAACCTCATCCTCACAGTCGGTGTAGTTTAAAACTTTATAGGTGTATTTCTTTACACGGCAGCCTTTATAATCTGAAAGATCAAAACCCGATATTTTCTGCAATTCATTGTATTTTTCATAATCCGACGAAAAATCATCAGGAATAATTATTTCCTGTATCTGAACAGGTTTTTGCGAAACATCATAGCCGTATTCTTTTAAAAACAGAACGTGGTCAGACGTTGATTTTGCAGTTTTATTGCTGTTATTTTTCAAAACATCACTCGACCTTGCGGGAAGAGCCGCGATTATAACAGCAAAAGCAATACAACAAACAGCAATAACAGAGAGAATCTTTTTCAGATTGAGTTTCAATGAAACTATATACATAAATCAGCACAGCCTTTTCACTGGATTTTGTATATTGTATTCAATGAATCAGTAATATATGACTTACTCTTCTTTTTCAGCCTCGGCAATTATTTTTGTAACAATATTAGCGGGCGCCTCGCGGTACTCAAGGAAATCAAAAGTAAACGAAGCTCTTCCGTGAGTCATACTGCGAAGATCCATAGCGTAAGAAGAAATCTCACTCATAGGAACAGTAGCCGTAACGATTTTTCTTCCGCGCTCGTTCTCAGCGTTATCCATTGAAAGAACCTGACCGCGACGTTTATTAATATCGCCGATAATATCACCCATAAGCTTATCAGAAACGTTTACAACAAGCGTTCCGATAGGCTCAAGAAGAACGGGAGATGCCTGCTTCATACCTTCTTTGAATGCAATTGAAGCAGCAGTCTTAAACGCCATTTCAGAAGAGTCAACGGGATGATAAGAACCGTCAACAAGCGTAGCTTTTATGTTAGTAACAGGATATCCTGCAAGAACGCCTTTCTGAATACTGTCACGAAGACCTTTTTCAACTGCAGGGAAGAAGTTCTTGGGAACAGAACCGCCAAATACGCTTTCTGCAAACTCAAACTCACTATCATAGCAAGGCTCAAATTCAATCCATACATCACCGTACTGTCCGTGACCGCCCGACTGTTTCTTATGCTTACCCTGAACCTTAACTTTCTTTCTGATGGTTTCTCTGTAAGCTACGCGAGCTTCCTTAAGCTCCATTTCAGCCTGGAATTTCGAAGCAAGCTTTGAGGTAACAACGTCAAGCTGCATATCACCCATACCGTAAATAACCTGCTGTTTCGTCTCGGTATTATTGACAAGCTTAAGCGTGGGATCCTCCTCCATAAGCTTCTTTATACCCTGAGAAATCTTTTCCTCATCACCTTTCTTCTTAGGCGAAGTGGATTTTGCAAAATTAGGAATCGGGAATACAATGGGATCAAGCGAAACGGATATACCCTTTCCGCAAAGCGTATCAGACGTACGTGTCTTATTGAGTTTTGTAAACACACCGATATCGCCGGCATTAAGATAATCAACTTCGACCTGCTTTTTACCAAACGGTGTATAAACGTGCGCTATCTTTTCTTTTTCATCAGTAGTAGTATTCTGATAGGTTTCGTCGCGAACAACCTTACCTGAATATACTCTGTAGAAAGAAAGCTTACCAACAAATGGGTCTGCAATAGTTTTAAATACGCGAACAACTGTATTTCCGTTTTCATCACAGACTATCTCATCATCCCCTGCTTTTGCAGCGGGTGAATCAAGAGGTGTGGGGAAATAGTCGACAATATTTTCAATAAAGCGCTGCATACCAAACATTTCTGTAGGAACACCAAGAAATACAGGGAACATCACACGCTGGAGAATAGCGTTCTTGACACCCGTAAAGATCTCCTCTTCAGTAAAGGGCTCCTCATCAAAATACTTAGCCATAAGCTCTTCATCGGTTTCTGCAATAAGCTCAAGCATTTTTGAACGGTAATTTCTGAGATCCTCTTCAAGCTCTGCAGGAGCATAGCAAGGTGTATACGTACCGTCTGTATTGAATTTATATGCCTTACCGTCAATTACGTCAACCGCACCCACAAACTTGCCGCTCTCAATAATAGGAAGCTGAGCGGGAACAATACTTGATTCGCCGAATTTTTCGTAAAGCTGATCAAGCGTCTTATAAAAATCAGCATTTTCATCATCAAGTCCGAGATTGAAGAATACTACGGGTTTTTTCTTAAGTCGGCACTTAAGCATGGCTTTTTCAGTACCGACAGAAACTGTCGTCTTACTTGTAATTACAATAATAGCGGTATCAACTGCGCTGAGAGCCGAATTCTGCTCACCCTCAAAATCATAAAAACCGGGTGTATCAATAAGATTGATTTTGGTGTTCTTATATGTAAACGGATTTACAGTAAGAGAAATAGACAGCTTACGCTTCACCTCTTCAGGATCAAAGTCACTGACTGTATTTCCCTGTTCAACCTTACCAAGTCTGTCAGTTGCTTTTGAATAATAAAGCAATGCCTCGGTCAGTGTGGTTTTGCCGTAACCTTTGTGGCCCATAAGGCACACGTTTCTGATGTCTTTTGCTAAATAGTCCATTGCCAATTCGCTCCTTAAGTGATTTTTACACAAATATTTTATATTTTGGATATAATTTTTATGTAAGATGTTATAATTATAATACAATATATTATAATTTTCAAGAAAAAATTTAGAACAAAAACAACAAAAAGCCATAACACAGTGTGTTATGGCTTTGATTTTTGTGCAAATTCAACAACATTTTACCACTTTACAGTGATAAACAACAAAATAATTGTGCAATTTTATTTTTTTCTTCCGCCGATTTTATTTTCGGTATTTTGCAAAAGATTATAAAGCGATGAAGAGAACACAGGGTAATCCTTCTTTACACTTTCCTGATCAAGCATCGGCACGTTTTTTGCAACGTCGTCATCAGATAAGATTTTAACGCATTTCGCAAGTGAAGAATTGGTTGACGCATCCGCCATAAGAAGATACTCGCTGTCCTTCTCGCCAAAGAAAGTTTGCGGATTATCAGGATTGGCATTATAAAGCATCCTGAACGCCTTATATACGCAAACGTTCAAATAAGAGGACATTTCAGCAGTAAGGGTTTTATTGTTAATTTTAGCAAGAACATCCATAATAACAGAAACGGAATTACAAATGAGCTTTCTGTTAAGAGTTGTCATCATACTCCTGATACCAACGTTACCCTTGTTGCTCGCATCCTCATCAGGCACTTCGTCAACAGAAATAGTATTACCGTTTTTATCATAGCTTCTTCCGAGAAGATAATCAACTGTAACGCCGTAATAATCGGCAGCTCTCACAAGAAAAATAAGACCGCATTCACGTATACCTTTTTCATAATGCGAAAGAAGCGACTGAGAAATACCAAGCTCCTGCGCAGCCATTTTCTGCGATATACCTTTTTCTTTTCTGAGATGTGTAAGTATTCTTGAAAAATCAGAAATTTCCAATGTTCATATCTCCTTAAGCATTCAAAATTTTCACGAACTCTGCAGTATTAGACGAAATATCTCCTCCGAAAACTGCCGAGCCTGCAACCAAAACATTTGCTCCGCTGTCCAAGACAAGTTTTGCATTTGAAAGAGTGACGCCTCCGTCAACCTCAATATCAAAAGAAAAACCGTTCTTATCTTTCAGCCCTTTAAGATATGTAACCTTTTCGAGCATATCAGGCATGAACTTCTGCCCGCCAAAGCCCGGCTCGACTGTCATAATAAGAGCAAGGTCTATGATATCAGCAAACTCGTCAAACACAGTTACAGGCGTTGCGGGTTTGATAACAAGACCGCATTTTACACCGCATGAACGAATAAGTTCAAGTGCTGCTCTGACATCAGACGTACTCTCATAATGAACGGTAATAATATCTGCGCCGGCCTTTGCAAAACGCTCGATATATTTTTCGGGAGATTCAATCATAAGATGAACGTCTAAAACCTTATCACAGATTTTTTTGATTGATGAAATCGTTTCAAAGCCAAGTGACATATTGGGAACAAAATGTCCGTCCATTACGTCAATGTGAATGTATTCGGCACCTGATTTTGCAGTAAGGGTAATATCGCGTTCGAGATTAGCGAAATCAGCCGCAAGAATAGAGGGTGATAAAATATTCATTTCTTTACTCCTATAAAAGAAACGGACGGCATTTAACCGTCCGAATTTTTAGTCAGCCAACTCGTTTTCTATTAAGTTTATAAGAGAAGAAACCGCAGCTTCCTCATCAACACCGTCAGCAATAACTTTAATCTCAGTACCTTTGATTATACCAAGAGAAAGAATACCGAGCAAACTTTTGGCATTGATTCGTCTGTCGCCCTTTTCAACCCAAATTGAACTTTTAAATTCGTTAGACTTCTGAATAAAAAATGTAGCAGGTCTTGCATGAAGACCGACACTGTTTGTTACTGTAACCTCTTTGGAGTACATAAGTAATCCTCCTAATTTTAATATATTAGTATATTAGCCGATTAAAAGTAACAAGTCAATAGAAATCGGCCACTTTTGGATAGTTTGACATAAAGCGGGATATTTTTAATTATTTTTTTCGACACTTAAAACAACAACATTTCCGTAAAACAGTTTCGAAGCAACGTTTATTGTCTCATTCGGACAAAGTAAAAACGAGCCCTGAGCCTTATATCCCTTATCAGTATATGTTCCCGTGCCCTCAACTGTCAAATAGTAATCCGTATAGTCTTCGTTTTCAA